>JANOLY010000226.1:0-4105 GCA_031420055.1 Burkholderiales bacterium
TGACCATGGTGACCACTCCCAGCAGCGGCAAGCCCGTCTTGGTGTGCAGGTCGGCGGGGTCATCAAAGGTCGGGCGCAACTGACTCAGAGCCAGGGTCAGCGCCAGGCCAGCCGCCAGGCCCGCCATCAACGCCATAGGCAACATGGCGGGCCGATTGGGGTAGACGGGTTTGGGCGATACGCGAGGCGGATCGATCAGTCGAAACTCCGCCACACCGGTAGCCGCGTCCAGCTCGCCCGACATCACCGCTGTTTGACGGCGCGACACCAGATCCTCATAGCTCTTCTTGGTGAGACCGTAATCCCGATTCAACTGCGCAGCTTCGGCCTCCAGTTGCGGGGCAGTCTTGAGGCCCTCGCGCGCGGCTGCGAACCGCGCGCTGTATTCGGCAACGCGGGCACGCAGCGAGGCCACCTGAATTTCCGAGCTGGCAACGATCCGAGTCAGCTCCTGAACCACCTGGTTTCCCTGGCCACCGCTGTTCGCGGCGGCTGAAGCCAGCGCCGCCTTGCGCAGCTCCAGCATCTCCTTGCGCTTTTGCTCCTCCAGGTCCTTGAGCAAGCGCCGGGTCACGATGACGTCGGGGTGTTGGTCAGTAAAACGCTGCATCAGCGCATCGAGGTTGCGCCGTTGTGACTCGATTCGGCTGTCCAGTTCGGGGGTCGCCACCGTGATCGACGACTCCTGCAGCAGGCTCTGTGTCAACGACGTGCTGGACTGCCCGCGCTCGGCGGCGAGTTGCTGCTTGGCGGAGTCACGCGCCCGCTCCGCTTCCACCAATTGCAGCTTGGCGCTTTCAAGCTGGAGGTTCGCCTCGGCCAGGCGCCCCGTGGCGTCCTTGCCATCGGGGTTCTGCATGGTCAGGTTCCTGATCCTGAACTCCTTCACCCGCGCCTCGGCTTCTTCGAGCTTGAGCTCGAAGCTCTTGATCTGCTCGTCAAGAAATGTCTTGGCAGTGTCCGTGCCCTTGCGACTGGACCCGAGGCTGGACTCGACAAACAGCGACACCAGCGACTGGATCACTCGCTTGGCCTTGTCCTGGTCGTTGTCGCGGTAGACCAGGGTGTAGAGATTCAAACCACTTGCGCCGCGGATCTGAATCGACCCCATGAGGCGGTCCACCAACGCGTCGCGGTTGTCCTTGCCCGCACCCTTGAGGTCAAGGTCGGCCATACGAACCAGTTTTTCGATGTTCGGGCGGCTCAGCAATGTGCGCGTGAGCATGTTGAGCTGCTGCTCCACATTGGGCTGGATCGCCATGCCAGACATCAGCGGCTTCAACACCGAATCGGTATCGACGTACAGCCGCGCGCTGGCCTCGTACTGGTCCGGGATGCGGAACACCATCGCCACGCCAATGATGGCCACGATCCATGCCGCGATCAGGCCATACCAACGGAACCGCCACATGCCGCGGGCGAAGCCCATGACCTGCCTGATGATGTCGTCCATGCTGGTGCGATTTCAGTCTGAGTGGGGTGTCAAACGCTGCTGCAGCCGGCCTGGCTGGCTCTAAGCGAAGTGCAACTCCGCGTGCCAGCGCAGCCTAGAAGAAGCTTTGCGGAATGATCAGGATATCGCCGGGCCGCATATCCACATTGGCTGATACGTCGCCGCGCTTGATCAGGTCACGCAGCCGAACGGTGTACTGCTTGTTCCCCTCGGCAGTACGCAAGATCGTGGCGCGATTGCCATCGGCGAAGTCGGTGAGCCCGCCGACGACGATCATCACGTCCAGCAAGGACATCTTCAACTTGTAGGGCAGGAACTGGGGCCGTGCGGCCTCGCCCACGACACGGATCTGCTCGCTGTACGGGCCCACGAACCCGGTCACCAGCACGGTGACGACGGGGTCGCGCACGTAGACGGCCAGGCGCTTCTCGACCTCGCGGGCCACCTCCACCGGCGTCTTGCCTTGCACCTGCAGTTCCTCGACCAGCGGCGCCGACACCTTGCCATCGGGCCGCACGGGCACGGACATGGACAGTTCGGGGTTGCGCCAGATGATGATGTTCAGGCTGTCACCGGCGCCGATGATGTAGGTGTAGTCGTTGAATGATGCACTCACCGGCGCGGGGGGATGATTCGGCCCACCCAGCACACCGCAACCGGCCAGTGTCGCGGCAACCAGACCTGCCACACACCAGCGAAGCGCTGTGATCAAGGGGTGATGGGTAACTGTCAAAGCATGCTCCTCATTCTTGGCCGAAAGGTACGCGATCGTGCGCTGCATCTGCGTTAGCGTGAGGTCTGGGCGCGTCGCGGTGTGCGCCCGACCGGAGCGCATGCCGCGCCACTCATTGCCGAGGCGGATCATGGCATAGGGGAAACGCTGCGGCAGCCGCGTGGGCCGCTGCGGCCCTGGGCAACAGCGCAAATTTCACGGCTTTGTGTTGCAATGGGTGACTGCTCCCCGGGCCAGTCCTGCACTTGCCCGCGCCAGATTTTCTGGCCTGCCACGCTCTACGCCCTGCAGCCCGGTGGCTGGAATCGAGCATTCCGCCCAGTTACAGCCTCTGGCAATGCATGGTCAAGCCTTCGTTGTCGCGCCCTCCTGATGAATACTTCCCGTTGCAAACGGCAACATTTGACCGGGACGGCCCCCGCGGTCTGTGCTGGCGTGAAGCAATCAGTTTCCAGTGAAACGCCCTGTGCGGGAGTAGCGAGTCAAATGTCATACGCATTCAATCCGCGTTCATCGCGCCTGGGCGCCCTGGTTTTGACTTGTGCACTCGCGATTGGCGGTTGCGCGCCTGACACGCCGCAATCGCGCGCGGCTGCGGGCAAGGACTTGCTGCAAAAGAAGGACTACAAGTCGGCGGTCGTGCAGTTCAAGTCAGCGCTGCAACTGGACCCGGAGTCAGCCGAGGGCCGTTTCCTGCTGGGTCAGGCGCTGCTGGGTGCGGGCGACCCGGCCGGCGCGGTGGTGGAACTGAACCGGGCGCTGAAGTCGAAGTACAGCGCCGACAAGGTGCTTCCAGTTCTGGCGCAGGCCATGCTGGTCAATGGCGACGACAAGCGGTTGACCACCCTGTACGGCCAGACCTCGCTGCAAGACAAGCCCGCCATGGCGTCGCTCAAGTCCAGCGTGGCCACAGCCTGGCTCGGACAGGGCAACCGCGCCATGGCCGACGTCGCCATCGCGGCCGCGTTGGCGGAGGTGCCCGACTACGGCCCTGCGCTCACGCTGACCGCGCGCAGGATGGGTGAACAGCGTCGTTTCGACGAGGCCCTGACCCTGATTGACAAGATCCTGGCCCGCGACCCCGCGCTGCACGAGGCCTGGGCGCTCAAGGGCGAGATCTTCCTGGTCGCGCGCAACGACGCCCAGGGTGCCGAAGCGGCTTTCAAGCAGGCGTTGACTGTCGACCCGGCCTTTGTGCCGGCCCACCTCTCGATCATCGCTACACGCCTGGCGGGTTCGGACCTGCCAGGCGCCAAGGCACAAGCGGAACGGCTGCGCGCGGTGCTGCCCAAACATCCGCAGATGATGTTTGTCGACGCCCAGCTCGCCTACCTGGGCAAGGACTACACCAAGTCGCGCGAGCTGGTGCAGCTGCTGATGCGCCTGGCGCCAGAAGACTTGGGAATCCTGCAGTTGGCCGGCGCCGTGGAGGGCCAGCTCGGGTCCTTGGTGTTGGCAGAGACTTTCTTCAACAAGGCGCTGACCATCAACCCGGACCTGCCACTGGCACGCCGCAACCTGGCACAGATATACATGAGGTTGGGGCAACCCAACCGGGTCCTGAGCACGCTCAAGCCGCTGCTGGCGCCTGGCGCGGCTTCGGCAGAAGCACAGGCACTGGCTGGCGACGCCTATCTGCGGCTGGGTGACAGCCAGGCCGCAGAGGCTTCATTCAAGCGCGCCGTGGCCATCAAACCCGACGACCCGCGCGCCGCAACCATGCAGGCCATGGCGCAAATCGGGCGCGGTGATGTTTCAGGTGCCCTGTCGCAACTGGAAGCACTGTCGGCCAAGAGTGCTGACACCTACGCCGACCGGGCCCTGCTCAGCAAGAGCGGCGTGACCAGGATGGTCGACCGCCTTGTAGCGGACGGGCTGGTCGAGCGGACGTCGTGCATGACCGATGCGCGCGGTGCCGA
>JANOLY010000227.1:0-2060 GCA_031420055.1 Burkholderiales bacterium
CACCTCGGCGAGTTCGCCCAAGGTGCCGGCGCGCAGCCCGGCCAGCAGGTCCCAGCGGCCGTTGGTGTCGTGCAGTGAGGCCACGCCAGGCTCGCCCAGCAAGGTGCTGATGACGGCGCGGGTCTGGTTGCCTTCGACCGCGATGCTCATCCAGGCGGTGATCTGGTCGGGCTGGGCGTCGGGCCGCAGCCGCACCGTGTAGCCATTGATGACGCCGTCGTCCTCCAGCCGGGTGATGCGGTTGGTGACGGTGCCGCGCGACACGCCCAGCTTGGTCGCCAGGAGCGCCACGCTGCTGCGCGCATCCGTGCGCAGCAGGCCTATGAGTTGCAAGTCCAGCGAGTCCATAGCGCATTATGCCAACGGGGTCTGCCGAAATGCCAGAAAGCTACCATAACTGAAGCAGGTTTGGCGCTTCTGCCTGCCAGGCGGTCTCGGAACAATGCAATCTTGCGTTTTCGACGGCCTGCCATGACCACCTTGCTCACCACCCACGACATCACCCGCATCGTTGCCGCCTATGGCCTGCCCGAGGTGCTGCGGCGCATGGTGGCGGCCATCGAGGCCGATTTCCGGCGCTGGCCCGAGTTCGACAAAACCGCCCGCGTGGCCAGCCACTCGGTCAAAGGCGTGATCGAACTGATGCCCATTGCCGACGCGCAGCAGTACAGCTTCAAATATGTGAACGGCCACCCGGGCAACACGGCGCTGGGTTTGTCGACGGTGATGGCCTTCGGTGTTTTGGCCGATGTGGCCACCGGCCGGCCGGAAATGCTGAGTGAGCTCACACTAACTACGGCCATGCGCACCGCTGCCACCTCGGTGATGGCCGCCAAGCAGTTGGCCCGGCCGGGCGCGACCACGATGGCACTGATAGGCAATGGTGCGCAAAGCGAGTTCCAGGCGCTGGCATTCCACCACCTGCTGGGCATCCGCCATCTGCGGGTGTTTGACACCGATCCGGCGGCCACCGCCAAGCTGCTGCGCCACCTGCGCGGCGTGCCCGGGTTGCAGGTCACGGCCTGCGCCAGCATCGCCGAGGCGGTGTGCGGCGCGCACATCGTCACCACCGTGACGGCCGACAAGCGCAACGCCACCATCATCACGCCGGAGATGCTGGAGCCTGGCATGCACATCAACGGCGTCGGCGGCGACTGCCCCGGCAAGACCGAGTTGCACCCCGGCGTGCTGCAAGCGGCCAGTGTCTTTGTCGAGTACGAACCGCAAAGCCGCATCGAAGGCGACTTGCAGCAAATGCCGGCCGACTTTGCCGTCACCGAGCTGTGGCGGGTGCTGACCGGCCAGGCGGCCGGCCGCAGTTCGGCAGCTCAAGTCACGGTGTTCGACAGCGTCGGCTTTGCGCTGGAAGACTTCTCTGCCCTGCGCCTGATGCGCGACATGGCGCGCGAGCTGGGCCTGGGGGCGGCCGTGGGGCTGATCCCCGCGCTGGCCGACCCGAAAGACCTGTTCTCCGAACTGGCCACCGCCGGCACGCAACTGCGCGCCTCCTGAGCCGCCGGCCCCGCCATGCGGGCCCAGCGGGGCGGCTGTTTACGCGGCCCGCTCGTGGCGGTCGGCCGCGGCGTACAGGTCGGCGGCAAAACGCGGGTCGCTGGACATGAAACCCCGCGCGACATGGCGCAGCCGGTTGGCCTCGCTGGTGCGGCCTATCACCGCGGCACGCCCGCGGCTCTGGGTTACCAAGTCCAGCAGCAGCGACGCGGCGCGCGACACGCCGATCCAAGCGGCTGCGGCCCAGGCGGCGGCGCGCGGGGTGGCTACGGTGACGGGGATGAGGGTGGTGAGCGCGGTCATGGTGTGAACTCCGGGTGGCTGGCCGAACATCCGGCCGGGCCGCGACTTTCGAAGCGGATGCCCGGATACTAGGGTAAACACTAGTGCACAGCCAATGAATACTTCGCGCACCAGATATTCACTTGGCGCATAGTGGCCCGGCCATGACGCTGAGTTTTCGCACCCTCGACCTGAACCTGCTGCGCGTCTTCGATGCCGTCATGGCCGAGGGCAGCCTGACCCGCGCCGCCGAGGGCCTGGCGATG
>JANOLY010000228.1:0-3939 GCA_031420055.1 Burkholderiales bacterium
ACCCCCTTGGTCAGCATGCCCCACACGACAACCAGGCCGGTCCCCAGAATGACGAACACCGTGCTGGTGATGATCATGCCCAGCGTCATGTAGATCGACCCCTTGTAGGTGCCGTCGTTCGGCCGGCGGTAGTTAACAGGAAGTTAACTGAGTCCTTGTCGCCCAGGCCTCTGGTGCTTGACAGGAAGTCAAAGCAGAAGTTGGTCACGAAGAGAAAATCTATAAAAATCAAGCACTTAGGTCTTTGATGGGTGCTTGATGATTGCGGGCACGCGAAGCGCCTCGGCCTAAGATCGCGACCCAGAACCACAGCATCGCCTGGGTACAGGTGGCGATGGCCAGGAAGTTGCCGTACCTGAATACGGCACGTATCCGAGGTGATCGCCTCAAGTCCAAGTTCGTGTCCAAGTATCGATGGACGAAGGCCGCGAGCAAGCATTCACAAGCCTTACCGGCCATTCGCTACGTTCTGTATCGGCAAGTGAGCCAGGCTACCGACGCGCCTGGCGCGCCTGTTCGCGGCACAGCCACAGGTACAGGCTTTCGACCTTGGCGCGCGCCCAGGGTGTCTTGCGCAGGAACTTCAGGCTGGAGGCCACGCTGGGCTCGCTGGTGAAGCAGCGCATGGGCAGCTCCTGCCCCAGCGCGGCCCAGCCGAAGTGGGCGTGCAGGGCCGTCACCATGGCCTCCAGCGTCACGGCGTGCAGCGGGTTGCGGGGCTGGGGCGGCTGCATCGGGTTGGTCAATGCCCGGCGAAGTCCACCAGCGTGAACAGGGCCAGGCCCGATTCGCGCAAGCGGCGCGAGCCTTGCAGTTCGGGCAGGTCGACGATGGCAGCACCTTCGATGACGTGCGCACCCAGCCGCTCCAGCAGATTCTTGCCCGCCATCATGGTGCCGCCGGTGGCGATCAGGTCGTCGATCAACACCACGCGGTCACCGGGTTGGACGGCGTCGGTGTGCAACTCCACCGTGGCGTTGCCGTACTCCAGCTCATAGGTCTCTTCCACCGTGGTGAAGGGCAGCTTGCCCTTCTTGCGGATGGGCACGAAGCCGACGTTGAGCTCGTAGGCCAGCACGCTGCCGATGATGAAACCGCGCGCGTCCAGGCCGGCGATGGCGCTGGGCCGCAGG
The DNA here is from genome assembly GCA_031420055.1 of Burkholderiales bacterium. GTDB lineage: Bacteria > Pseudomonadota > Gammaproteobacteria > Burkholderiales > Burkholderiaceae_C > Rubrivivax. The sequence continues at coordinate 1,134 of JANOLY010000228.1, forward strand.
TCGAAATAGCGGTGCACGAACTGGTCGATCAACACCCGGAACACACGCGGGTTGGACAGCAACGGCGTGATGTCGCGAAACATGACCCCCGGCGCCGGCCAGTCGGGCACGGTGCGGATGTGCCGGCGGATGTAGTCCGCCGGGTCGGCAACGGGATCTGCCGTGGGGTGGGCATGCGGGGCTGACATCGCGGCGATGATAGGGCGGGCCGCTTGGGTTCAGTACGCCCACAGCACCGAGCGCAGCACTCGTTGCCCGCTCAGCGCCGCATCAGCATCGCCTCGACCCGCGCCAGCGGCTCGGGCAGGCCGGACAGCACCAGCGTGTCGCCGCCGGCCAGCAAGTAGCCGGTGTCGGGCGCCAACACGCCGCCGCTGGCACGGCGCACCGACACCACGCTCAGCCCCAGCTCGGCCAAGTCCAGGCTGCCCAGGGTGCGGCCCACGCAGCGCCCGGCCAGGGGCAGGGTCACGCTTTGCAGCCGGGCTTGCGACATCTCTTCCACGGTGTCGTCGTCGGCGCCGTGGAAGTAGCCGCGCAGCAGGCTGTAGCGCGCGTCGCGGGCGTCGCGCGTGATGCGGATGACACGCTGCATGGGCACGCCCACCAGCGCCAGCGCGTGGCCGGCCAGCATCAGGCTGCCCTCGATGGCTTCGGGCACGACCTCGGTGGCGCCGGCGGCGCGCAGGCGGTCGATGTCGGTGTCGTCCACGGTGCGCACCACCACCGGCACGCGCGGCGCGTGGGCTTGCACCAGGCGCAGGATCTTCAGTGCGCTGGCGGTGTCGTGGTAGCTGACGACCACCGCCGCGGCGCGCGCCAGGCCGGCGGCCATCAGGCTTTGCAGCCGGGCGGCGTCGCCAAACACCACGCTTTGCCCGGCGGCGGCGGCCATGCGCACGCGGTCGGGGTCGAGGTCCAGTGCCATGTAGGGGATGTGCTCGGGCTCGAGCAGGCGGGCCAGGTTCTGCCCGCTGCGGCCATAGCCGCAGATGATGACGTGGCCCTCGATGCCAAGGGTCTTCTTGGCGATGCTGGTCAGCGCCACCGACTGCAGCAGCCAGTCGCTGGCGCTGAGCTTGTTGACGATGCGGTTGCTGTACAGGATGAGAAAAGGCGTGGCCAGCATCGACAACACCATGCTGGCCAGAATCGGGCTCATCCACTCGGCCGCGACCAGCCCGTTGTCGGCGCCCAGCGTCAGCAGCACGAAGCCGAACTCCCCCGCCTGCGCCAGGTACAGGCCGGTGCGCAGTGCCACGCCCGGCTGCGCGCCGTAGGCCCGCGCCAGTGCCGCCACCAGCACAAATTTCAGCAGCACCGGGCCGCTGGTCAGCATCAACACCAGCGGCCATTGGTCGATCACGGGGCGCCAGTCCAGCTTCATGCCGATGGTGATGAAAAACAGGCCCAGCAGCATGTCGTGGAAGGGCCGGATGTCGGTCTCCACCTGGTGCTTGAACTCGGTCTCGGCCACCAACATGCCGGCCACGAAAGCACCCAGTGCCAGCGACAGGCCGGCGTGCTCGGTCAGCCAGGCCAGGCCCAGGGTGACCAGCAGCAGGTTGAGCATGAACAGCTCGTCGCTCTTGCGCCGCGCCACCAGCGTGAGCCACCAACGCATGATGCGTTGCCCGCCCACCAACAACAAGGTCAGCAGCACCGCGGCCTTCACTGCTGCCACCCCCAAAGCCATCAACAGTTGCTCGCCGGTGGAATTCAGCGCCGGTATCAGCACCAGCAGCGGCACCACGGCCAGGTCCTGGAACAGCAGCACGGCCATGACGCGGCGGCCGTGCTCGCTTTCAAGCTCCAGCCGCTCGGCCATGAGCTTGACGACGATGGCCGTGGAGCTCATGGCCATGGCGCCGCCCAGCACCACCGCACCTTGCCATGACATCTGCCATTGGCCGCTCACCCACCAGGCAAAGCCGGCCACCAGGGCGAAGTGGCCGAGCAAGGTGCCCGCCATGGTCAGCACCACCTGGCTCAGGCCCAGCCCGAACACCAAGCTGCGCATGCTGCGCAGCTTGGGCAGGTTGAACTCCAGCCCGATGACAAACATCAGGAACACCACGCCGAACTCGGCCAGGTACTTTACCCCCGCGGTGTCCTTGGCCAGCGCCAGCGCGTTGGGGCCAATGAGCACGCCCACCGCCAGGTAGCCCAGCATGGGCGGCAGTTTGAGCGAGCGGCACACCACCACACCGAGCACCGCGGCGACGAGATACAGCAGTACGAGCTCGAGTGTGCTGGCCATAGGTCCCTAGAATGCCCGATCGTATTCGAGCCCCTTGCCCTATGACGCCGCCGTCACCCGCGCCCCACCCCGCTTTGCTGCGCGTCGACCCCACCCGTGCGCTGCAACTGGCGGCGCGCACTTTCGAGATCGAGGCGCGTGCCCTGCTCGGCCTGGCTGCGCGCCAGGGCAAAGGGTTTGCACAAGCCGTGCAGGCCATGCTGTCCTGCAGCGGCCGGGTGGTGGTGATGGGCATGGGCAAGAGCGGCCACGTGGGGCGCAAGATCGCCGCCACGCTGGCATCCACCGGCACACCGGCCTTCTTTGTGCACCCGGCCGAGGCCAGTCATGGTGACTTGGGCATGTTGATGTCGGGCGACGTGGTGCTGGCCATCAGCCACAGCGGCGAGAGCGAAGAGCTCGCCGCCATCCTGCCGGCGATACGGCGCGTTGGTGTGACGCTGGTGGCCATGACGGGCAGGCCCGAGTCCACCCTGGGCCAGCATGCTGACATGGTGCTGGTCAGCGCGGTCGACGAAGAGGCCTGCCCGCTGCAGTTGGCGCCCA
>JANOLY010000229.1:0-4267 GCA_031420055.1 Burkholderiales bacterium
GCCCGGCTTTTCGGGTGCCGATCTGGCCAACCTGGTCAACGAGTCCGCCCTGTTCGCGGCGCGGCGCAATGCGCGCGTGGTCGAGATGGTCGACTTCGAACGCGCCAAGGACAAGATCATGATGGGCCCCGAGCGCAGGAGCATGGTCATGCCCGAGGAAGAGCGCAAGAACACCGCCTACCACGAAGCTGGGCACGCGCTGGTGGCACGCTTGGTGCCCAAGACCGACCCGGTGCACAAGGTCACCGTCATTCCCCGTGGCCGCGCCCTGGGCGTGACCATGCAGCTGCCTGAGGGCGACCGCTACAGCTTGGACAAGGAACGCATGTTGTCGACCATCAGCGTGCTGTTCGGTGGGCGGATTGCCGAAGAAGTGTTCATGAACCAGATGACCACCGGCGCCTCCAACGACTTCGAGCGCGCCACGCAGATCGCCCGCGACATGGTCACGCGCTACGGCATGACGGACGAGCTGGGCCCCATGGTCTATGCAGAGAACGAGGGCGAGATCTTCCTCGGGCGCTCGGTCACGAAGACGACGAACATGTCCGAAGAGACCATGCGCAAGGTCGACTCGGTCATCCGCCGCATCATCGACGAGCAGTACACCATCGCGCGCAAGTTGATCGAGGACAACAAGGACAAGATGCACGCCATGGCGCATGCCTTGCTGGAATGGGAGACCATAGACAGCGACCAGATCGACGACATCATGGCCGGCAAGCCGCCTCGCCTGCCCAAGGACTGGACGCCATCGGCGAGCAAGCCGCCCAACGGCCCAACGCCGCCGGTCGGCGCCGACAGCGCGCCTGCCGCCGCCTGAGTCCAGCGGCCGGCACATCCTGCAGCGGGGCTTGAGGCCCCGCTTTCAGTTTCAGACCCCCCCCACCGCCACGTGCATTGGTTGACCACACGCTACAGCGTTGATCTGACGCAGCCCCGTGTCATGGGCATCGTCAATGTCACGCCCGATTCGTTCTTCGACGGGGGGCTTCATGCCTCGACCGCTGCAGCCCAGGCGCATTGCGACACCTTGGTGGCGCAAGGCGCGCACATGCTGGACATCGGCGGCGAGTCGACGCGCCCAGGGGCCGCGGCACCCAGTGTTGACGAAGAACTGGCCCGTGTGCTTCCGGTCCTGCGCCATGCGCTGAGCCTGGGCGTGCCGGTGTCGGTGGACACCAGCCGGCCCGAGGTGATGCGCGCTGCACTCGATCTGGGTGTGGACATCGTCAACGACGTGCGCGCCTTGCAGCGCCCAGGCGCACTCGACTGCCTGGCCGGGCACCCGCGCGCGGGGGTGTGCCTGATGCACCTGCGTGGCGAGCCCGGCAGCATGCAGACCGAAGCCAGGTACCAAGATGTGGTCCAAGAGGTGCGTGACTTTCTGCAGGGCAGGGTGCACGCGGCCCAGGTCGCGGGCATCGCGGCCGAGCGCATCGTTGTCGACCCGGGCATCGGGTTCGCGAAGACGGCGCAGCACAACGTCGAGCTGCTGTGTAGGCAGCGCGAACTGTTGCTCATTGGGCGGCCGCTGCTCGTGGGCTGGTCGCGAAAGTCCACCCTGGGTGTCATCACCGGCCGGTCCGTCGGCGAGCGTCTGGTGGCCAGCGTGGCTGCCGCGCTGGCTGCCGTGCAGCGCGGCGCCAGCGTGCTGCGCGTGCATGACGTGGCGGCCACGGTCGATGCGCTGAAGGTCTGGCGCAGTGCGGCCCGTGGACGGATCAACCAGGACTGAGGTGGCGTGAATTTTCACAAACCCAGGAGCGACCCCCTGGGTCCACGCCCGACAATGGCAACAAGACAAGGACCACCCCCATGAGCAGAACCTACTTCGGTACCGACGGCATTCGCGGCAAGGTCGGGCAGTCGCCGATCACCCCTGATTTCATGTTGAGGCTCGGGCACGCCGTGGGCCGTGTTCTGCGCCAGCACGGTGAGCGGCCCAGCGTGCTGATCGGCAAGGACACGCGCATCTCGGGCTACATGCTGGAGTCGTCGTTGGAGGCCGGTTTTGCCTCGGCTGGCGTGGACGTGCTGCTCAGCGGCCCCTTGCCCACACCGGGCGTGGCCTACCTGACGCGGGCCCTGCGGCTGGACCTGGGTGTGGTGATCAGCGCGTCGCACAATTCCTTCGAGGACAACGGCATCAAGTTCTTCTCGGCCCGCGGCGAGAAGCTGCCTGACGAGTGGGAGGCCGCTGTCGAAACGGCCTTGCTCGAGCCGCCTTCGTGGGTGGGCGCCGGTCACTTGGGCAAGGCGCGGCGGTTGGACGACGCGCGCGGGCGCTACATCGAGTTCTGCAAGAGCACGGTGCCGCACAGCCTGTCCTTGCGCGGCATGAAGATCGTCGTGGACGCCGCCCATGGCGCGGCCTACCACGTGGCACCCGATGTCTTCCACGTACTTGGTGCCACCGTGGTCACCATAGGCTGCAGCCCGGAAGGCATGAACATCAACGCCGGCTTTGGCGCGACAGCGCCGCAAGCCCTGGTCAGGGCCGTGGCCGAGCACCGCGCTGACTACGGCATCGCGCTGGACGGCGACGCTGACCGGCTGCAGATGGTGGACGCCCACGGGCGGCTGTTCAACGGCGACGAGTTGCTTTACGTGCTGGCCGCGGACCGCCTGGCGCAAGGGCAGCGGTTGCCTGGCGTGGTGGGCACGCTGATGACCAACGTGGCGGTCGAACATGCCCTGCGCCGGCGTGGCGTGGACCTGGTGCGTGCCAAGGTCGGCGACCGCTATGTGCTGGAGGAACTCACCGTGCGCAACTGGCAACTGGGCGGCGAGGGCTCAGGCCACCTGTTGGCGCTGGATCGCCACACCACCGGCGACGGCATCGTCAGTGCCTTGCAGATACTGCAGGCCACACGGCGCGCGTCACGGCCGCTGGCCGCGCTGCTGGAAGACGTGCAGCTGTTTCCGCAAACCTTGTTGAACGTGCGTCTGCCAGAGGGCGCCGACTGGCAGCGCAACCCGGGCTTGGCCGCTGCGCGCAGCCAAGTCGAGGCCGAGCTGGGCGACGAGGGCCGTGTGCTGATTCGTGCCTCGGGCACCGAGCCCGTGCTGCGTGTGATGGTCGAGGCCCGCGAGCCGGAAGTGGGCCGTCGCCACGCCGAGAGACTGGCGGCGGCCGCGCTGGCCTGAAGGCGGGTTAGCGCCGCGGCGGGATCAGCACCGTGTCGATGATGTGCACCACGCCGTTGGTCACGGGCACGTCCGCCACCTGAACCACGGCGTCTTCCACCGTCACAAAGGTGCCGGCGCGGGACAAGGCCAGGTTCGCGCCCTGAACGGTCTTTGCCGGGCCGTTTTTGACCTCGGCGGCCATGACTTTGCCGGGCAACACGTGGAAGGTCAGCACCGAGCGCAGCATCTCCTTGTCGCTGGCCAGCTGGGCCATGGTCGCCGTGGGCACGGCCTTGAAGGCCTCGTCGCTGGGCGCAAACACCGTGAACGGCCCCGCGCCGCGCAGCGTGTCGGCCAAGCCCGCCTCGCCCAGCAGGCGGGTCAGGGTGGACAGTTGCGGGGTGCGCGCGGCGGTGTCGGCGATCGTGGTTGGCGCGGGCGTGGTGGCGCAGCCGCCCACCAGGGCTGCCAGCGCGACGGCGCCGGTGATCTGAAGCAGGGTTCTCTTGTGCATGTCGGTCAGACTCCGGGTCGGATGGGGAAGCGAGCGCGAGGCTACGGACCCTTTATGACGCTTGCGTGAAATCCTCGTGAGATCCCTTCCAGGCCTGCACCTGACTTGATCTGTCACAGGTCTGTCATGCCCGGCTCCTACAGTCGCGACATTCCTCACGAACCCTCCACAAGGAAGACCATGACCTCATCGTTCAGCACCGTGCGCACCGCCGTAGCCGGCATCACCTTGTCCCTGGTCGCCGCGACCGCGTTCGCACAGGACGTGACGGGCGCCGGCGCCACCTTCCCGGCACCCCTGTACGCCAAGTGGGCCGATGCCTACAACAAGGCCGTCGGAGCGCGCATCAACTACCAGTCCGTGGGTTCCGGCGCCGGCCTGCGCCAGATCCGCGGCAAGACCGTCGACTTCGGTGCCTCTGTCATGCCGCTCACCGACGCCGACCTGGCCAAGGATGGCCTGATGCAGTTCCCCACCGTCATCGGCGGTGTCGTTCCCGTGCTCAACGTTCGCGGCCTCACGGCTGGCCAGGTCAAGATGACGGGCCAGGTGCTGGGCGACATCTATCTCGGCAAGATCGCGAGGTGGAACGACCCCGCGCTGGCCGCCCTGAACCCGGGC
>JANOLY010000230.1:0-2212 GCA_031420055.1 Burkholderiales bacterium
CCCAAGCTGGAAGGGCGCCAGATGATCATGGTGCTGGCGCCGAAGAGGAAGTAAGAGAACACAGGTTTTGCCATCCCGGCAGCCCCAAGCTGCCGGGGTGAACAAGAAGCGACTGCAGGCCAACAAGCACACCGGGCGTTCCGGGGTCGCCTGCAGCAGCAACCAAAGAAGGAGCATTCACATGCCCAAGATGAAGACCAAGAAGAGCGCGGCCAAGCGGTTCCGCGTGCGTCCGGGGGGTACCGTCAAGCGCGGTCAGGCGTTCAAGCGCCACATCCTCACCAAGAAGACGACCAAGAACAAGCGCCACCTGCGCGGTGCGGTCAACGTGCACGAGACCAACATGGGCAGCATCGCCAAGATGCTGCCTTTTGCCGGCCTCTGACACCCCAACCCACGCCAAAGGAGCACACACATGCCTCGCGTCAAACGTGGTGTAACGGCACATGCCCGCCACAAGAAGATCCTGACCCTCGCCAAGGGCTACCGCGGCCGCCGCAAGAACGTCTACCGCATCGCCAAACAAGCGGTGATGAAGGCCGGCCAGTACGCCTACCGCGACCGCCGCACCCGCAAGCGGGTGTTCCGCCAGTTGTGGATCGCGCGCATCAACGCCGCGTCGCGCAGCCACGGCATCACCTACAGCCGCTTCATGGCCGGGCTGAAGAAGGCCCAGATCGAGATCGACCGCAAGGTGCTTTCCGACATGGCCATCCGCGACCCGGCTGGCTTTAGCAGCATCGTTGACAAGGTGAAGGCCCAGCTGGCTTGATTCCCCGGCCGCCGGGCCCCATCCGGCGGCGCCAGCATCATGAAAAGGCCGTCACCCAAGGACGGCCTTTTTTCTTCCTGTTCGCAAGACTTCTCCGCATGAACGACCTCGAACAACTGTCCCGGGCAGCGCAAGCCGATTTCTCTGCCGCTCCCACGCCGGCCGAGCTGGAAAACGCCAAGGCGCGCTACCTGGGCAAGAGCGGGCGCGTTACCGAACTGCTCAAAGCCCTGGCTGCGCTGCCGGTGGACGAGAAGAAGACCCGCGGCGCGGAGATCAACCAGGCCAAGTCGCGCATCGAAGTCGCGCTGCAAGCGCGCCGCGACAGCCTGGCCGCGGCCGAACTCGACGCCCAACTGCAAGCCGAGGCGCTGGACGTGACGCTGCCCGGCCGCCAGCGTGGCGGCGGCGGCCTGCACCCGGTGAGCCGCACCATCGAGCGCATCGAGGCCATCTTCGCCAGCATGGGTTTCGACGTGGCCGAGGGCCCCGAGATCGAGACCGACTGGATGAGCTTCACCGCGCTGAACAACCCCGAGAACCACCCCGCGCGCTCGATGCAGGACACGTTCTATGTCGACGTGAAAGACGCGCAAGGCCGCTGGCTCAACCTGCGCCCGCACACCAGCCCGATGCAGGTGCGCTACGCCCAGGCGCATGCCGCGCGCTACGCCGGCGTGCAGCCCATGCCGGAGGTGCGCGTGATCGCCCCCGGGCGTGTCTACCGCGTGGACAGCGACGCCACGCACTCGCCCATGTTCCACCAGATCGAAGGCCTGTGGCTGGGTGCCAACATCAGCTTCAAGAACCTGAAGGTGGTCTTCGCCAGCCTGGTGCGCGAGTTCTTCGAGACCGACGATTTCGACGTGCGCTTTCGCCCCAGCTTTTTCCCCTTCACCGAGCCCAGCGCCGAGATCGACATCCGCTTTGGCAGCGGCCCGCTGGCCGGCAAGTGGCTGGAGGTGGCCGGCTCGGGCCAGGTGCACCCGAACGTGGTGCGCAACTTCGGCCTGGACCCTGAAGCGCAGATCGGCTTTGCATTCGGCATCGGCGCCGACCGCTTTGCCATGCTGCGCTACGGCATCGACGACCTGCGCCTGATGTTCGACGGTGACCTGCGCTTTCTGGCGCAGTTCAACTGACCGGTCCGACCGCCGACCCCTTTTCCACGAGACCACCATGCAATTCCCCGAGTCGTGGTTGCGCGAGTTCTGCAACCCACCGCTGAGCACCCAAGCCCTGGCCGACCTGCTGACCATGTCCGGCATGGAAGTGGAAGAGCTGCGCCCCGTGGCGCCGCCTTTCACCGACGTGGTGGTGGCGCGCATCGTGTCGGCCGAGCCGCACCCGCAGGCCGACCGCCTGCGCGTGTGCCAGGTCGATGCCGGCGGCCCCGAGTTGCTGCAGATCGTCTGCGGCGCGCCCAATGCGCGCGTGGGC
>JANOLY010000231.1:0-5539 GCA_031420055.1 Burkholderiales bacterium
GCCCTAAAATGGCCCGATGCCCAAGCCCCGAGCCGGCAGGCTCGCCCACCGCACAACGGCCCAACCCGGCACCAACGGCGCTGCTGCGCTGCAGGCCATCCCGCCCGACGGCGGCGGCATGCCGCTGTACCGAGCTGTGAAGCGCCAGTTGCTACAGGTCATCGAAAGCGGCCATGTGGCCCCCGGCGACGCGCTGCCCAGCGAAACGCAGCTGGGGGCAGAGTTTGGCGTCTCGGTGGGCACGCTGCGCCGCGCGGTGGACGACCTGGTGGCCGAGCACATCCTGGTGCGCCGCCAGGGCCGCGGCACTTTTGTGGCCACGCACACCAGCGACCGCTTCTTGTTCCAGTTCTTCCATGTCGAACGCAGCGACGGGCTGCGCGAGGCGCCCGTGGTGGAGCTGGTGTCATTTGAACGCACCCGGCTGGACGACGAAGCCGCCGAGGCGCTGGCGCTCAAGCCCGGCGATCCGGTGTTGCAGATCGAAAACCGCCTGCGCCTGCAAGGCCGCGCCGTGGTGCACGACAAGCTGGTGATCCCCGCCGCGCTGTTCCGCGGCCTGACCGAGAAACGCTGGCGCGAGCGGCCCAGCACCATCTACCACCTGTACCAAACCGAGTTCGGCATCAGCGTGGTGCGCGCGCACGAGCGCCTGCGCGCCGTGGGGGCCGACCGTGCCGCTGCGCGCGTGCTGGGCGTGCCCGTCGGCCAGCCTGTGCTGCAGGTGCGGCGCATTGCGCTGGCGCTGAACGGGCAGCCGGTGGAGTGGCGGGTGAGCACCGTCATCACCACGCAGCACGACTACGTGAACCTGCTGTCGCGCCCGGCCTGATGGCAGCGCGCAGCGCCGCGCTTCAGTTTGACGCCGTGCTGCCGCGCACCACCAGCGTCCAGGGCAGCGCCACGGGCTCGGCCGGCAGGCCCAGACGCAAGGCGTCGAGCACCGATCGTGCCGTCTCGGCGCCAATCGCATAACGCGGCAGTTGCACGCTGGACATGGCTGGGCTGAGCTGGCGCGAGATGGCAAAGTCGCCAAAGCCCAGCAGCGCCAGTTGCTGCGGCACCTGCACACTGCGGCGCAGCGCTTCGAGCAAGGCGCCGCAAGCCAGGTGGTCGTTGGCGAAGGCAGCAGCCGTCACGCTTGGCGGGCCGGCGCGCATCAGGTCGCCCAGCACCTGGCGGCCGGCGTCGAAGGCGTCACCCACCGGCGCGTTGACGACGCTGACCACGGCGCCAGCAGCGCGTGCCGTGCTGGCGAATGCCATGCCACGCTCGTGCGCGCGGTAGTCCTCGGCCACGGCGCTGTCCACGTAGGCCAGCACACGGTGGCCGCAGCGCAGCAGGTGCTCGGCCATGGCCGCACCGACCTCGTGGTGGTTGAAGCCAATCTGGGTGAAGCTGGTGCGCCTGGCGCCGCGCGCGGGCGGGTGGTGGTCCCAGACCTCGATCACCGGCGTGCCCGCAGCCTTGGCGTCGGCCAGCAGCTTGTGCGCGCCTGACGAATGGCGCCGGCCGGTCACCACCAAGGCCGCGGGGTGCCAGCCCAGCAGCGCGCGCAGCTGGTGTTCTTCGCGGTCCTGCGAATAGCCGGTGGAGGCAATCAGCAGCTCGAAGCCGGCCGCCTGCAGGCCGTCGCTGAGGCCTTGCGCCGTTTCGGCAAAGATCGAGTTGGCCAGATTGGGCAGCAGCGCGGCCACCATGTTGCCCACGCCGCTGGCCAGGAGCCCGGCTTGCTTGTTGGGCACGTAGCCGGTTTGCGCCAGCGTGGCGCGGATGCGCTGCGCCGTGTCGGGCGCCACCACGGCGGGTTCGCGCAAGTAGCGCGACACGGTGATGGCCGTCACGCCAGCGGCCAGCGCCACGTCTTGCAAGGTGACGCGGCCATGCCCACGCCGCGCCTGGCGAGTGGCTGGGGCAGACAATTTGGGGGCCGCGGGCACCGGGTTACTCAGAATGGACGATGCAGGTTGCGCGGCCTATGTTAGCGGTAACAGACACCGTGGTCGAGTCCATTCCCCGCATGAGCAAAGCCTTTGCACAACTGCGCAGCCGCCGCTGGTTTGCCGCCAGCGACATGCGCGGTTTTGCCCACCGCCAACGCATGCAGCAGATGGGCCTGCGCCGCGAAGACGTGATGGAGCGGCCCATCGTGGCCCTGGTCAACACCTGGTCTGATCTGTCGCCTTGCCACGCGCATTTGCGTGAACGCGCCGAGGCCGTCAAGCGCGGTGTGCTGCTGGCCGGCGGCATGCCCTTTGAGCTGCCGGCCATGAGCCTGGGCGAGGTGATGGTCAAGCCCACCACCATGCTGTACCGCAACTTCCTGGCGATGGAAACCGAAGAGCTGCTGCGCAGCCTGCCCATCGACGGCGCGGTGCTGCTGGGCGGCTGCGACAAGACCACGCCGGGGCTTCTGATGGGCGCCATCAGCATGGGCATCCCCGCCCTCTTCTGCCCCGCCGGGCCGATGCTGAACGACCGCCACCACGGCCGTACCGTGGGCGCCGGCACGCACACCCGGCTGTTCTGGGACGAACTGCAAGCCGGCAAGATCGGCGCCGAAGAATGGGTGCAGCTGGAAGCACGCATGACGCGCAGCCCCGGCACCTGCAACACCATGGGCACGGCCAGCACCATGACGGCGATTGCCGAGGCGCTGGGCATGGCCTTGCCCGGCAGCACCAGCATCCCGGCCATGGACGCGGCCCACCCGCGCATGGCGGCCGATTGCGGCGAACGCATCGTGGGCATGATCTTCGAGGACCTGACGCCGCAGCGCATCCTCACGCGCGGCAGCTTTCTCAACGCCGCTGCCGTGCAGATGGCGCTGGGCGGCAGCACCAATGCCGCCGTGCACATCATCGCCATGGCACGGCGCGCCAGCATCGAGCTGAGTCTGGCCGACCTGGACGCGGTGGCGCGGCGCGTGCCGGTGATCGCCAACCTGTTCCCCAGCGGCGACCGGCTGATGGAAGACTTTTACTACGCCGGCGGGCTGCCAGCGCTGATGAACCGGCTGCGTGAAGAGTTGTCGCTGGACGAGCTCACCGTCACCGGCCGGCCCTTGCGCAGCCAACTCGACGGCCGCGAGGTCATCGACAACGAGACGATTCGCCCGCTGGACCGGCCTGTCAGCACCTTGGGCGCGCTGGCCGTTCTGAGCGGCAACCTGGCCCCCATGGGCGCGGTGATGAAGCCCAGCGCCGCCAGCCCCGTCCTCATGCAGCACAGCGTGCGCGCGCTGGTGTTTGACAGCCAGCCGCAGATGCTGGCCGCCATGGCCGACCCGCTGCTGGACGTTGACGAGAACACGGTGCTGGTGCTGCGCAACGCCGGCCCCGTGGGTGCGCCCGGCATGCCCGAGTGGGGCGGCCTGCCCATCCCCAAGGTGCTGCTGCAGCGCGGCGTGCGCGACATGGTGCGCATCTCTGATGCCCGCATGAGCGGCACGCACTACGGCAGCTGCGTGCTGCACGTCAGCCCCGAAAGCGCCGTGGGCGGGCCGCTGGCGCTGGTGCAAACGGGCGACATCATCGACCTGGACGTGCCCGCGCGCACCCTGAACATGCGCGTGGATGCCGCCGAGCTGGCGCGCCGCCGCGCCGCCTGGGTGGCGCCAGTGCAGCCCTTCGCACGCGGCTGGACGCGGCTGTACCAGGAACACGTGACCCAGGCGCATGAGGGCTGCGATCTCGACTTCCTGCAAGCCGGCCCGCCCACACCCGAACCCGTGATCTACTGACCTCTCCGACCTCTCCGACCCCAAACCAGGCCCGCCATGAACCGCTTCAAGCAACTGCTCGCCCAGCGCGCCACGCACATGCCGCTGGGCACTTGGGTGATGTCGGCCAGCCCCATCGTGGCCGAGGCGGTGGGCGTGGCCGGTTTTGACTGGGCCGTGCTGGACATGGAGCACACACCGCTGGACCTGATGGACCTGGTGCACCTGCTGCAAGCCGTGGCCGGCACGCCCATGACGCCCATGGTGCGCGTGCCCTGGAACGAGACCGTGGGCGTCAAGCGTGTGCTCGATGCCGGCGCCAGCAGCCTGATGATTCCCTTCATCCAAAACGCCGACGAAGCGCGCCGCGCCGTGGCCGCCACACGCTACCCACCGCAGGGCGTGCGCGGCATGGCCGGCATGAGCCGCGGCTCGCGCTTTGGCACCACGCCCGACTACCTGCGCACGGCCAACGACGGCATCTGCGTGCTGCTGCAGCTTGAAACGCCGCAGGCCATGGCGCAGCTCGAAGCCATTGCCGCGGTACCGGGCGTGGACGGGCTGTTTGTCGGCCCCGGTGACCTGTCGGGCGCCATGGGCCATGTCGGCCAACTCACCCACCCCGAAGTGATGGCATCGATGGCGGATGCGGCGCGCCGCGCCAACGCCATCGGCATGCCCATAGGCACCGTGGGCGGCAACGCCGAGACGGTGGCCGCCTACCGCGCCATGGGCTACGACTTCCTGGCCATGGCGTCTGACCTGGGGCTGTTGATGCGCGGGCTGCAGGGCGCGCTGCAGGCCATGCGGCAAGGCCCGCCCGCCGCTCCAACGACGGCGCCGCAAGGCTACTGACATGGCCGGCGTCGACCTGCAAGGCGTCAGCAAAAGCTACGACGGCAAAACGCAGGTCATCCACGGCATCGACCTGGACATCCGCCACGGCGAGTTCGTGGTCTTCGTGGGCCCCAGCGGCTGCGGCAAGAGCACGCTGCTGCGCATGATTGCGGGGCTGGAGCCCATCAGCGGCGGCGAGGTGCGCATCGCCGGCCAGCGGGTGAACGAACTGCCACCGCGCCAGCGCGACATCGCCATGGTGTTCCAGGACTACGCGCTGTACCCGCACAAGACGCTGTTCGAGAACATGGCCTTCGGGCTGCGCCTGCGCAAGACGCCCGAGGCCGAGATTCAGCGCCGCGTGATGGACGCGGCCAAGCTGCTGCGCATAGACCACATGCTCGATCGCCGGCCGGCCGCGCTGTCGGGCGGGCAGCGACAGCGCGTGGCCATCGGCCGGGCCATCGTGCGCGAGCCCAAGGTGTTTTTGTTCGACGAGCCGTTGAGCAACCTCGACGCGCAGTTGCGCAACGAGATGCGCAGCGAGATCAAGCGGCTGCACCAGCGGCTGGGTGCGACCATCATCTACGTCACCCACGACCAGGTCGAGGCCATGACGCTGGCCGACCGCATTGCCGTGCTGTCGGGCGGGCACAAGATGCAGTACGACACGCCCGACGCCATCTACAACCGCCCGGCGGCGCTGTTCGTGGCCGGCTTCACCGGCGCGCCGGCCATGAACCTGTGCGACTGCAGTTGGGCCGATGGGCGCGCCGACCTGGGCGGCATGCGCGTGGCCATGCTGCCCGAACTGGCTGCGCGCGCGGCCACCACGGCGACGCTGAAGTTCGGCGTAAGGCCCGAGAACATCGCGCTGGCACCTGTGTCGGCCAACGACCAGGCCGTGCCTGCCGAAGTGCAACTGCTCGAACCGTTGGGCGCCGAAACGCTGGTCACCTTGCGCATCGGCCGCGCCGACAT
>JANOLY010000232.1:0-6304 GCA_031420055.1 Burkholderiales bacterium
CCGCCCTGCACGCGCGGCTGGTCTGGCACAACACGGCGTGCGACCAGCGCACGCGGCTCCTGCTGCCCTGGATGGACGACGCGGCCAACAGCACCTGGAGCGACAACGCCTTCGCTTTCACCGAGCGGCCCGTACAACTGGCGCAGGTGCCGCCCGAGCCCTCGCGCCGCGAGATGCCTGTGGTCGTGCAGCCCAGCCTGAGCACCGTCATCGCCGGGCCGCTGGCCATCAACCACCGCGCATTGCATGAGCATGAAGTGGTGCAACTGGGCGAGCGCCGTGCACTGGCGCTGACGCTGGTGCGCAGCGTGGGCTGGTTGTCCCGCCGCGACCTGCGCACCCGCGGCGTGGGCGCCGGGCCCGACCTGGCCACGCCGGGTGCGCAGTGCCTGGGCGAGCAGGTGGCTGAGTTCCAGTTGCAGGCCTTGCAACCCTGCCAGGCACCGCACACCGCGTTGGCGTTGGCAAGCAGCCTGCGCCGCCCGGCGCTGCTGTTGCGCGGGCACAGCACGGCTTGGGCGGCGGGTGTGGACATCGGCAACGCGCAGGTGCAAACCAGCAGCGTGCGCCGCCTGGCCTGTGGCCGGCTGGAGCTGCGCTTGTGGAACCCCACCCACCAGCCGCAGACGCTGGCCTTGAGCGCCGCCGATTGGGACGTGGTCTGCGCCGACGGCCGCGCCAGCCCCGCGGCCGCGGGCACGGTGGCGCCGTGCGCCATCCACACCCTGCGCCAGCGCGGGCCGGGCCGCCCATGAACCGCGTCATCGTCGCTTTGCCCGTAGACGGCCGGCCCGCCGTGCGCAGCCAGGTGCAGACCCTGGTGGCCAGCGCCGGCTGGCAGTTGCTGATACCCGACGTGGCCGCGCTGGGCCACTTGCGCACACCGGCCGACCGCGACGCGCTGGCGCAGTGGCTGCTGGATGAGGGCAACGCGGCCGATAGCTTTGTCATCTCGCTGGACATGCTGGTCTACGGCGGCCTGGTGCCCTCGCGCTTTGTGGCCGACACGCTGCCGGCCTTGCGGCGGCGGCTGGCGCTGGTCGAAACCTTGAAGGCGCGCTGGCCAGACAAGCCGGTGTGGGCCTTTGCGGCCACCATGCGCTTGTCCAACAGCGACGTGACCGAAGAAGAAAAGCCCTACTGGGCCGACCACGGCCGCGCGCTGTGGGCCTGGTCGTACCACGGAGACCGCGCCGCGGTGACCGGCGACGCGGCCAGCGCCGCGCTGGCGCAGCAGGCCCGCGAGCGCATTCCCGCCGCCGTGCGTGACGACTATTTCGCCACCCGGCTGCGCAACTTTGAAGTCACGCGCAGCGCCTTGCGCCTGGTCCGGCGCGGCCTGATCGACCGCCTGGTGCTGCCCCAGGACGACACCGCCGAGTGGGGCCTGAACATCGCCGAACGCCGCGCCTTGCAAGCCGAGGTGCAGGCACAGGGTCTGGCCGAACGTGTCGCCATCTACCCTGGCGCCGACGAGGTTTTGCACACGCTGTGCGCGCGCCTGGTGTCGCGGCTGGAAGGCCGCCCACCGCTGCGCGTGGCGCTGGCGCCCAGCGACCCGGCGCATGTGGACGGCCTGCGCGCGCGGTACGAAGACCGCCCGGTGCTGGCCTCGCTGGCCAGCCAGTTGCTGGCGGTGGACGCGGTGTTGGCCACGGACGATGTCAACGCCGACGTGCTGCTGGCCCTGCACACCCAGGGCAGCGAGCAAGGCGACTGGGCCATGGGCCGCGCCTTGCCCCAAGCCGTGCCGCTGGCCCCCGACTGGTTTGCGCGGCTGCAAAACTGGCAGCACAGCGGCCGGCCTTGGCTGCTGGCCGACCTGGCCTATGCCAACGGCGGCGACCCTGCCCTGCTGGCGCACCTGGGCCGGCACGGTCAGCGCGGCACGCTGCCGCTGCCGCAGGCCTATGCCGGCTGGAACACCGCCAGCAACAGCCTGGGCAGCGTGCTGGCGCAAGCGGTGCTGGCGCAGGGCCGTTGGTCCGAGGCCCCGGCGCGCCGAGCGCTGGCGCTGCGGCTGCTGGAAGACGGGCTGTACCAGGGCACGCTGCGCCAGGTTTTGCGCAACCGCATCGACGAGGCCAGTGCGTCGCCCGCCCATCTGCTGGCCGCCGTGCGCGCTGCCGTCATCGCGCCGGCCAACGCCTGGTCCGCGGCACACGACCTGGGGTACCGCGTGGCCGATGTCAACCTGCCCTGGGGCCGCAGCTTCGAGATCGAGCTGCAGCTGGAGCCCGAACCTTGAGCGCGGATCTGCAGCCCGACATCGCCGTCATCGGCGCCAGCCTGGGCGGCGTGCTGGCCGCCTGGCGCGCCGCGCAGGCCGGCCGCCAGGTGCTGCTGGTGGCGCTGCACGCCTGGCTGGGCGGGCAGATGACGGCGCAGGCCGTGCCGCCCGACGAGCATGCGCTGGTCGAACTGGGCGGTGCCTCGCGCAGCTACCTGGCGTTTCGTGAAGACATCCGCCAGCACTACCGGCAACAGCCCGGCTTTCTGGATGCCGCAACGCTCACCGCAGGCACCAACCCCGGTAACGGCTGGGTCAGCCGCTTGTGCTTCGAGCCCGTGCTGGCCGTGCGCTGGTTCGAGCGTCTGCTGGCACCGCAGCGCCGCGCCGGCCGGCTGCGCGTGCTGCGGCTGACCTGGCCCGTGGCGGCCACGCGCGAGGGCGCGCGCATCACCGGCGTGATGCTGCGCGGCCACGACGGCCGCATGCACATGGTGCAGGCGCGCATGTTCATCGACGCCACCGACACCGGCGAGCTGCTGCGCCTGGCGCACCTGCCCTACCGCCTGGGCAAAGAAGCCGCCAGCGAATTCAATGAACCCGACGCCCCGGTCACGGCCAACGCGCTGGACCAGCAGCCCTGCACCCACGTGCTGGCCCTGCGCCGCGGCCGCAGCGCCGGCCCGGTGGCCGCTGCGCCGCCGGCCTACGCCGCGTGGCGGGCGTACCGCGTACCGCACTTCGAGCACCTGCTGTTCAGCGCGCAGTTGCCCGGCCGCGAGCGCGGGCAGTCGGCCACCCTGCCCTTCGAGGTCGATGGCCTAACGCTGGACTGGTGGCTCTATCGGCGTGTCGTCAGCAGCGCGCAGTGGACCGACGGGCGCGACGATGTGACGCTGGTCAACTGGGCGCAAAACGACTACGCGCAGCACCCGCTGCTGGACGGCCCGCTGGCCCAGACTGAGGTTGAAGCCGCTGCACGCGAGCTCAGCCTGTGCCTGCTGCACTGGCTGCAAACCGAAGCACCGCGCGCCGACGGCGGCCACGGCTTGCCGCAATGGCAGCCGGCCACCGATGTGCTGGGCACGCGCGACGGCCTGGCGCAGCAGACCTATGTGCGCGAGTCGCGCCGCATCGTGGCCCACACCACGCTGAGCCAGCGCGACCTGCTCGTGGCCCCGAGCGAACCTCGCGAAGACGCTGTCGGCATCGGCGCCTACAACCTGGACATCCACCCCACCTGCATCAGCGGGCACGGTGTGAACGCCGCCGTGCAGCCCTTTGTGCTGCCGCTGGGCTGCTTCATCCCGCTGCACGCCGACAATCTGCTGCCGGCCTGCAAGAACCTGGGTGTCACGCACCTGGCCAGCGCCTGCACGCGCGTGCACCCGGTGGAATGGCTGGCCGGTGAAGTGGCCGGGTTGATGGCCGCGCAACTCGTCGAACAAGGCCTGTCGGCGCGCGCCCTGCCCGACAGCGCGGCGCAACGCCGGCTGCTGCAAGGCCGGCTGCATGCAGCAGGCATCCCCACCGCCTGGCCGGCCGAGTTGCTGGCCCGCGCGGGCGCCGCGCACTGAAGGACACCATGGCCGCCATCGAACTGCAAGACATCCACAAACGCTTTGGCGCCGGCGCCAAACAGACGCACACGCTGCGCGGCATCGACCTGCACATGGGCGACGGCGAGTTCGTGGTCTTCGTCGGGCCCAGCGGCTGCGGCAAGAGCACGCTGCTGCGGTTGATCGCGGGGTTGGAAAGCACCAGCAGCGGGCGTGTGCTGATAGGCGGTCGCGACCTCACCCACGCCGCGCCCAGCCAACGCCAGGTGGCCATGGTGTTCCAAAGTTACGCGCTGTACCCGCACATGACGGTGCGCGACAACCTGGGCTTTGGCATGCGCATGCGCGGTGTGCCGGCGGCCATCATCAGCGCCAAGCTCGAACGCGCCGCGGCCATGCTGCAACTCGGGCCCTACCTTGAACGCCGCCCGGCCGAACTGTCCGGCGGCCAGTGCCAGCGCGTGGCCGTAGGCCGGGCCATCGTGCAAGAGCCGGGCGTGTTTTTGTTCGACGAGCCGCTGAGCAATCTCGACGCCGAACTGCGCCTGCGCATGCGGCTGGAGATCGCCGCGCTGCACCGCGAGCTGGGCCGCACCATGGTCTACGTCACGCACGACCAGGTCGAGGCCATGACGCTGGCGCAGCGCATCGTGGTGCTGCGCGACGGCCGCGTCGAGCAAGTCGGCTCGCCCATGGAGCTGTACCGCGCACCGGCCAACACCTTCGTGGCCGGCTTCATCGGCTCACCCGCCATGAACCTGCTGCCCGGCACTTTGCAAGGCGGCATGGTGACGTTGGCCGGCGGCGCGCGCCTGCCCGTGCCGGTACACGCCGATGCGGCCGGGCCCTGTCAACTGGGCGTGCGCCCCGAACACCTGGAGCCCGCCGCCGACGGCCCGTTGGCGCTGCAGGTGCAGCAGCTGGAACGAACCGGCGCCAGCACCTTTGTGCACGGCCTGCTGGCCGGGCCTGCCGGCAGCACCACCGCGCTTTGTGTTGAAAGCCGCGACACGCTGGCCGTGCGGCCCGGCGAGCTGCTGCGCCTGCGGCCGTTGCCCGGTCGGCTGCATGTGTTCGGTGCCGACGGGCTGCGGCTGCAGGCCCAAGCGCCAGCCGGGCACACTGCCTCATGAACCGCATGCACGACCTCTCCAAATGACCCGTATCACAGGCCACATCCTCACGCCGCAGGGCTTTGTGCGCGGCACGCTGCAGCACGCTGACGGCCGCATCACCGCCATCGAAGGCACGGCAGTCGACGAGGCCAGCGCCCGCGCCAGCGCGCTGCCGCTGCTGCTGCCGGGCTTCATCGACCTGCACGTGCACGGCGGCGGCGGTTTCGACACCATGGGCGCGGGCGACGCCCTGCAGCACATCGCCCGCCTGCATGCGCGCCACGGCACCACGGCGCTGCTGGCCACCACCATGACCGCGCCGCTGATTGAGATCGAAACCGCGCTGCGCGCCCTGGCCCCCTTGTGCCACAACCGGCCTGCGGGCACGGCGCGCGTGCTGGGCGTGCACCTGGAAGGGCCCTACATCAACCCCGCCCGGCTGGGCGCGCAGCCCGACTTCGCAGCCACCGCCACGCTGGCCGACGTGCTGGCGCTGCACGCGCTGGCGCCGCTGCGGCTCATCACGCTCGCGCCTGAATTGCCAGGCCACATCGAACTGATCGTGGCCCTGCGCGCGCAGGGCTTCGTGGTGCAGATCGGCCATTCGGCCGGCAGCTATGAAGACGGCGTGGCCGCGCTGGCCGCGGGCGCCACCGGCTTCACACACTTGTTCAACGCCATGACCGCCCTGCACCACCGCGCACCCGGCATGGTGGGCGCGGCCCTGGCGCACGCGCAGCGCGCCGAGATCATCCCCGACCTGCTGCACGTGCACGCAGGCGCCATCCAGGTGGCGCTGCGCTGCATACCGGGCCTCTACTGCGTCACCGATTCCACTGCCGCCGCCGGCATGCCCGATGGCGACTACAGATTAGGCCGCCACACCGTCACCAAGTGTCTGGGCGGCGTGCGCCTGGCCGACGGCACGCTGGCCGGCAGCACACTGACCATGGACCAGGCGCTGCGCAACCTGGTCGCACTGGGCCTGCCGCTGGCCGAGGCATCGCGCCGCACGGCCAGCATTGCCGCCGAACACCTGGGGCTGCGGGACCGCGGCGTGCTGGCCCCCGGCGCCTGGGCCGATGTGGTGGTGCTCAACCCGGCGCTGCAGCTACAGCGCGTGCTTGTTGAAGGAGAAGAGATTGACCTCGAAGATGCGGGCTGAAGCCCTGCAAGCGCCCGACACCGTGGCCCGCCTGTTGGCTGCCGACACCACCACGCTGCAAGCCCTGGCGCGCAGCCTGCACGACACGCCGCCGCAAGCCTTGCTGACGGTGGCTCGCGGCAGCAGCGACCACGCCGCGGCCTACATGGCCTACCTGGTGATGGCGCGGCTGGGCCGGCTGGTCACGTCACTGCCCATGTCGCTGGTGACGCTGTACCCGGCGCGGCTGCGCTGC
>JANOLY010000233.1:0-2166 GCA_031420055.1 Burkholderiales bacterium
CCCGTTTGCAGCGGGCCCAGCCGCCAGTTTGTTGGCGGCATCAAGGGTTTAGGGGCAGAATCTGCGAAACCATATGAAGATTGTCGTCGCTTGGGATGGCGCGCCGGGCAGCAGGTTTTTCGCGCCGTTCAACCTGGCCCCGACATCTGCAGCGACATCTGCAGCGGCATTTTCGCACCGCCCGTCCGGCCCCTCGGAGATTGATGCTTGAAGCGCTGCAACCCTCGCGACATCCGCTCGGCCAACCCTGCCGTTGCTCAATAGATATGGGTGCTGAAATGACGTTTTTCAAGCAGGCGGCTGGCAACCTGGTCTTCGCTGTGGCCTTCGTTTCTGCCGCTCTGGCCGGTGCAACGCCCGCGCTGGCTCAAGGCAGCCGGCTGCCCGTCACCCCGGAATGGCGCGACACCGCCAGCCGCGTCGCACAAGCCGGCGTGGCGCTGTCGGACCTGGCGCCCAACGCACCGGATTCGTACACCGTCAAGCCCGGCGACACGTTGTGGGGCATCTCCACGCTGTTCTTGAAGAACGCCTGGCGCTGGCCCGAGTTGTGGGGCATGAATCTGCAGCAGATCCGCAACCCCCACCTCATCTATCCGGGGCAGGTGCTCGAGCTCGACAAGAGCAACGGCCGTGCGCGTCTGCGCTTGGCCGGTGGCGAACCCGGCACCGTGAAACTGTCGCCGCGCGTGCGCGCATCGGCGCTGGACGACGGCGCCATCGCTTCGATTCCGCTCAACCTGATCGGCCCCTTCCTGACCGAAGCGGTGGTGTTCGACAGCAACGAACTCGAACGCGCACCCCGCATCGTGGCCACGCAAGAAGGCCGTGTCATGGTGTCGCGCGGCGAAACCGCCTATGTGCGCGGCGACCTGGCCGGCGCGCGGGACTTCCGCATCTTCCGCCAGCTGGTGCCGCTGCTGGACCCGTTGAGCAAGGAAGTGCTGGGCTTCGAGGGCCGGTATGTCGGCACCGCCGAACACGTTCGTGATGGCGGCGCGCCGGCCGCTGCCGTGCCTGCTGGCGCGGTGGTGCCGAGCACCTTCACCGTCACCAGCACGCGGCTCGAGGCTGCAGTCGGCGATCGCCTGTCGCCGGTGCCGCAGCAGGAGTTGCTGGCTTACGTGCCGCGCGCGCCGGCTGGCGCCGTCGATGGCCGCATCGTCTCGCTGTACGGCGACGGACTGCGTGCCGGCCAGAACCAGGTGGTGTCGATCAACCGCGGCAAACGTGACGGCATCGAGCGCGGCAACGTGCTGGCGCTGTGGCGCACGGGCACGATGGCGATGGACACCACCTCGGCGGCGAAGACGCCGCTGCGCCTGCCCGATGAGCGGCACGGCCTGCTGTTCGTCTTCCGCGTCTTCGACCGCGTCTCGTATGCGCTGGTGCTGAACGTGCAGGAACCGGTGCGCACCGGCGACCGCTTCACGCAGCCCTGACGGTCTCGGCGCGATGCCGATGTCGACCCCCGACAACAAGCCACCTGAGCCGCTTCAGCTTGGCACCCGAGCAAGACTTTGACGCCTGGTTCAGGCTGCTGGAAACACCCGGCGTGGGCCGGGAAACCGCGCGCCGCCTGCTCGCTGCCTGTGGCTCGGCACAAGCGGTGTTCACCACACCCCTGGCTACGCTGCGAGGCCTCGTCGGGCCACAGCTGGCCGCGCTGCTGACCAGCGAACCGGCCCCCGAACAAGCCGCCAGGGCCGTCGCAGCGCGCGCCTGGTTGAATGCGGCGCCCGACCATCACGTGCTGACGCTGGGCGACACGGGCTACCCAGCGCAGCTGCTGCAAACGGCAGACCCGCCGCTGCTGCTGTATGTGCAGGGTTCACCGGCAGCGCTGAAGGCACGCAGCGTGGCCGTGGTGGGCAGCCGCAGCGCCACCGCGCAAGGCATCGACAACGCACGGGCCTTCGGCCGCAGCTTGGCTGAACAGGGGCTGGTGGTGGTGTCTGGCCTGGCTGCCGGCATCGACGCTGCAGCGCACGAAGGCGCATTGGCCGCCGGCAGCACATCCGCAGTCGGGCCAGCGCTGCTGACCGTAGCCGTGGTGGGCACGGGCCTGGACCGGGTCTACCCACCGCGCAACCAGGCCCTGGCGCAGCGCATCGCCCGAAACGGCGCGCTGGTCAGCGAATACGCCCCTGGCACGCCGCCGCTGCC
>JANOLY010000234.1:0-3342 GCA_031420055.1 Burkholderiales bacterium
AACAGGCTCCAGCCGGCGAGGGTCGAGTCGTTGACCCAGTTCGTTGCCGGCGTGGTGACCGAGGTCAGGCTGTCAAACGACTCGCTGTACGTGAACGCCGCCGAGTTGACGTTGATGAGCGCCTGTGCGGGCAATGCGACCAGCAAGCCGGTGGTGGCAAGTAGCGTCTTGATCATGGGAATGGCTCTCGTGGGTTGATCTGGGGTGCGGCGCACACCGTGAGTGCAGCTTGCGCCTGTACCTGGGAGTTAAGCACGAAACATGCACAGCTTGATGTCGGTGGCTCCACGCCCCCCCCTCCCCCCGCGAACCGGGGGAGGGCAGGGGTGCGGCCTGCGATGCCATGCACGCGCGTCAGAGGAGCGCTTGCCACGGCGACGGCGCTGCCGGCCTAGACTTCGCCGTCCGCACTTTCCCCAACCTGTCATGCTGAAGTTTCTGATTGTTGCTTTGATGGGATTGCTCGGCGCTGCGGGCGTGCTGGCGCAGCCGGCGCCGGCCCTGCCCGCCGGCATGACCCAGGTCACCAGCGTCGAAGGCGTCACCGAATTCCGCCTGGTGAACGGGTTGCAAGTGCTCCTGGTGCCCGACGACAGCAAGCCCACGACCACCGTCAACGTCACCTACCGCGTCGGCTCTCGCCATGAAAGCTATGGCGAAACCGGCATGGCGCACTTGCTCGAACACCTGATCTTCAAAGGCACGCCGACCCAGAAGGATCTGTTCGGCGAGTTCAGCAAGCGCGGCATGCGGGCCAACGGCACGACATCCAACGACCGCACCAACTACTTCGCCAGCTTCTCGGCCAACGACGACACGCTGCGCTGGTACCTGGGCTGGCAGGCCGACGCCATGCTCAACAGCTTCATCGCCCGGGCCGATCTGGACACCGAGATGACGGTGGTGCGCAACGAAATGGAGTCCGGCGAAAACAGCCCCAGCCGCGTGCTGCTGCAGCAGACCCTGGCCGCC
Organism: Burkholderiales bacterium; assembly: GCA_031420055.1. Lineage (GTDB taxonomy): Bacteria > Pseudomonadota > Gammaproteobacteria > Burkholderiales > Burkholderiaceae_C > Rubrivivax. Next base: position 973 of record JANOLY010000234.1, read on the forward strand.
ATGTACCAGTGGCACAACTACGGCAAGTCCATTATTGGTGCGCGCAGCGATGTCGAGAACGTCGACATAAGCCGGCTGCAAGCCTTCTACCGCCTGCACTACCAGCCCGACAACGCCACGCTCATCGTTGCCGGGCGTTTTGATGCGGCCCGGGTGCTCACCTGGGTGGCGCAGTCCTTCGGCCCATTGCCGCGGCCCCAGCGGGTGCTGCCCAGCACCTACACGCTGGACCCGGCGCAAGACGGCGAGCGCAGCCTGACCCTGCGCCGCGTGGGCGGCGCGCCCTACATCTTTGTGGGCTACCACGTGCCACCGGGGGCCCACCCCGACTTTGCCGCCGCCATGCTGCTGGCGCAGGTGCTGGGCGACACGCCGGGCGGGCGGCTGCACAAGCGGCTGGTGGAAAAGCAGCTCGCCGCGTCGACCTTCGGCTCGGCCTGGTCCCTGGCCGAACCCGGCCCGCTGTTCCTGGGCGCGTCGCTGGCGCCGGGCCAGGACGTGGACCGCGCGCGCGCCGAGATCCTGACCGTGGTGCAGTCGCTGGCCACCGAACCCGTGACCACCGAAGAGCTGGAACGCGCCCGCACCCAGTGGCTGAACGCCTGGGACCAGGGCTTCGCCGACCCCGAGGTTATCGGCGTGCAGCTCTCCAGCGCCATCGCCCAGGGCGACTGGCGGCTGTACTTTTTGCAGCGCGACCAGCTGCGCCGCGTGACCCTGGCCGACGTGCAGCGCGTGGCCGGCGAGCGGCTGCGCGCCGACAACCGCACCGTGGCCGTGTACCTGCCCACGCCGGCGCCGCAGCGCGCGCCCGCCCCGGCGCGGGTGGACGTGGCCGCCCTGCTGAAGGATTACCGTGGCGAAGCCGCCGTGGCGCAGGTCGAGGCCTTCGACCCCACGCCCGCGCGCATCGACCAGCGCACCCAGACCGGGGCGCTGGCCAGCGGCCTGCGCGTGGCGCTGCTGCCCAAGGCCACGCGCGGCGCCACGGTGCAGGCCCAGCTGCGGTTGCGCTACGGCGACCTGGCCAGCCTGAACGGCCTGGCCACCGTGGGCTCGTTCACCGCGTCGTTGCTGGACAAAGGCGGCGCCGGGCTGACGCGCCAGCAGATCGCTGACCGCTTCGACCAACTGCAGGCCGACGTGAGCATCGGCGCCGGGGCGCAGTCGGTCAACGTCAACATCACCACCAAGCGCCAGCACCTGCCGGCGGTGGTGGAACTGGTGGGCCGGCTGCTGCGCGAGCCCGCCTTCCCGCCCGAGCCGCTGGAAGAAGTGCGCCGCCAAGCGCTGGCCGGCCTGGAGCGCCAGCGCACCGAACCCGCTGCGCTGGTGGGCAAGCGGCTGGCTCGCCACGGCAACCCGTACCCGCGCGGCGACCTGCGTTACGCCGCCAGTTTTGAAGAAAGCGAAGCCGACCTGCGCGCCGTCACCCTGGCGCAGACCCAGGCCTTCCACCGCCGCTTCTACAGCGCCGCCACGGGGGAGTTTTCTGCGGTCGGCGACTTCGACGCGGCGGCCGTCACGCAAGCCCTGGAGCGGGCGCTGGGCAACTGGCGCCAGCCCGCGGCCGGCGTGCAGCCCTACTCCCGCGTGCCACAGCCACTGGTGGCCGCAGCCCCGGCGCGGCTGGTGGAGGTGACGCGCGACAAGCCCAACGCCAACCTGTTGGGCGGCATGGCGCTGCCGCTGAACGACCTGCACGCCGACTTTCCCGCGCTGATGCTGGCCGACCACATCTTCGGCGCGGGCGGCTCGTCGCGGCTGTGGAAGCGCGTGCGCGAGACCGACGGGCTCAGCTACGACGTGCGCTCGGGCGTGGCCTGGAGTTCCTTCGACGCCAATTCCGGCTGGCGGGTGTCGGCCATCTTCGCGCCGCAGAACCGGCCGCGGGTGGAGGCGGCCTTCAACGAAGAACTGGCGCGTGCGCTGAAAGACGGCTTCACCCAGCAGGAACTGGACGAGGCGCGCACCAGCCTGTTGAAGTCGCGCCAGCTCAGCCGCGCCCAGGACGACTTCTTGCGTTCGGTACTGGCCAACAACCTGGAGCGCCAGCGCACTTTTGCCCTCTCGCAGCGCATTGACGACGCCTTGGTCGCGCTGACGCTGGCGCAGGTCAACGCGGCCTGGCGCCGCTACATCGAGCCGTCAAAGCTGGTGATGGTCTGGGGTGGCGACTTCAAACCCGCGCCGTAGCCCGGCGCGGCTGCTCAGCGGCTGGCCTTGGCAAAGCGCAGCAGCTCGCTTTGCAGCACCTTCACGCGCACCAGGCACTGGCCGTTGGGTTCTGAGAACTTGTTCAGTTCGCCCATCTCGCAGCGGTCGCCACCCTTCACGTCGAGCCGGGCGATGTCGGCGCAGGCGATGCCC
>JANOLY010000235.1:0-6051 GCA_031420055.1 Burkholderiales bacterium
CTTGCTGTGGATGCCGGGCAGGTCCACTTGGCGCAGGTAGATGCCCGGGCGCGGGTGGGCCTGCAGCCAGGCCACGACATCCAGCAGCCGGGGCCAGACCTCGGCCAGGGCCAGCGCGCGCAGCGGCTCACACTGCAGCCACGGCAGCAAGCCTGGCTGCTGCTGCCGGGTGATGGCCAGCAGGGCCCGGTAGGCCCGTGCCTCGCGCGCCTTGCCAACGAAACGCAGCGCGTCGTCCAACGTGTCCACCCAGGCCTCGCCGGGCAGGCTGTTCTGGCCGATAACGCGGTGCCGCACCGCACGCATCACCAGCCGGTAGCCGCCAGCGCTGCCCTGCTGCAACGCGGCGGCCCACACGCGCACCTCGTCGAAGCGCTCGGACAGGTCGCTCGACGTGGGCCCGCGCAGGCTCAGGCACAGCGGGAACAGCGCGCCAGGCGCAGCAAGCTCCGCCAGCAGTTCACCCTTGTTCCAGCGCCGCAGCACCTGCGCACGCAGCTCGGCGGCGGTGGTCCAGCCCTTCGTCACGTCAGCGCGTCGCGCTCGGCGCGGTAGTCCTCGATGGCCAGGTTGCGCAGTTTCGATGCGCTGCCGTCCTCGTTGTGCACAAAACCGACGCTGGCCACGAAGGGCTCGATGATGTGGATCTTTTGCAGTGGCGTGACGATGAGCAACTGCAGGTTCAGCTGCTTGAACAGGCGCAGGCCGTACTCGGTCGATTCGTCAGAGCCGCGGCCGAAGGCCTCGTCGATGACGACGAAGCGGAACGAGCGCGAGCGCGCCGCGCCCCATTCCAGCCCGAACTGGTAGGCCAGGCTGGCGGCCAGGATGGTGTACGCCAGCTTTTCTTTCTGGCCGCCGGACTTGCCGCCCGAATCGGCGTAGTGCTCGTGCTCGCTGCCGTCTTCGCGCCAGCGCTCGCTGGCGGCAAACACAAACCACTGGCGCACGTCGGTGACCTTGGCCGCCCAGCGGCGGTCGGCCTCGGCCGAGCCCTCGCGGCCGCGCAAGCGTTCGATGATCTGCTTGACCTGCAAGAACTTGGCTTCGGAATACTGCGCGTCGTCCGATCCGGTCAGGCTGCCCTCGGTGCAGGCGCGCAGTTCAGTCTGAAAGTCGCGCACATCGGCGTCGGTGGCGGCCTGCGCTTCCAGGGCGATGAAGCGGCCGGGGTTGTAGTCGATCTGGGTCAGCGACTCGTTGATGCGCGCCACGCGTTCCTTGATGGTTTCGCGCTCGCGGTGCAATTGCGACTGGAAGTGCGCGACCTCGCGGATGGTGTTTTCGTTCAGCAGTTCCTTGAAACGCGCCACGAAGCGCGGCAGGTCGTCGGCCTGCAACTGCGCCAGCATGGCGCGGTACTCGGGCCCGGCCGCCACGCTGGCGTCGACCTCTTGCGTGTCGAGCTTGAAGGCTTGCCGGTACTCGGTCATGGCGCGCACGATCTTCTCGGTCAGCCGGGCTTGTCGCTTGTCGTCGGCGTCGATGCGTTCTTGCAGCCAGCGCCGCATGTCTTGCTCGCGGCCGTCGCAGGCTTCGACGCTCAGGGTGTGCTCGCCCAGGGCCTCGGCGCGCAAGCTTTCGATCAGCGCGAAGTGCTGCGCATGGCCGGCAAAGTCGCTGGCGTCCAGGCGCTGCTGGGTGGCGGCGCGCAGGGCCAGCGCCTGTTCCTGCTTCAACTGGGTTTGCGCTTGCTCGGCCTCGCGCTTCTTCAATCGGGTGGCGTTGTCGGCCAGGGCCGTCTCCAGCACGGCGAGCTGCGCGGCCAGGGTCTTGAGCACGTCAGAGGCCGCTTCCAGCCTGCCCTTCTCTTCTTGCAGCGCGGCCAGTTCGCTGGCGCTGCTGCGCCAGTCGAGTTCGGCCCAGTCGCGGTACTCCTCCAGTTTGTCCAGCGCCTGCAGGCGTTCGCGGGCCTGCTGCTGTTCTTTTTGCAAGGCAGCGATGCGCTGGCCGCTGTCCGCCAGGCGCGCTTGCAGCAGCTTGGACTTGGACTCCAGCGCCGCGATCTTGGCCTGGTTGCTCCAGCCCAGCACATAGCGGCTGCGGTCGTCGATGCGGTGGCGGTCGTCCTTCTCGTGCCTTTCACCGCCGCCCTTGGTCTGGCCGGCGCGCGTGATGGCGCGCGCCTCGCGGCGGAACTGCTCAGCGCTGGTGCAGCAAGCCAGGTCGAAGCGCTGCGCCAGCTCGCGTTCCAGCCAGGCGTAGAACGCGGTATCGGGCTTGATCACCAGCTTGCGCGCCATTGAATCGGGGTGCAGCGCCGGCAGCTCGCCGCGCAGGTCTTTCTTGCCCGGGCGGACGCGGAAGTACACCACGCGGCCCCTCAGGTGCGTGCCGTCCACCCATTCGCTGACGGCGGCGTACTGCGTGTCGGGCACCAGCAAGGACAGCGCGAAGCCGCGCAGCAGCCGCTCGGCCGCACCTTCCCAGTCGCGTTCGTCGTCGCGCACTTGAATCAGTTCGCCGGCATAGGGCATCGACGCTTCTTCCAGCCCCAAGGCGGCACACAGCGCGGCACGCAGCGCCACCTGTTGGGCGTCGATGTTGCTGCGACGGGCCTTCAGGCTGGCCAGCTCCGCCGTCAGCTCGTCATGCTCCTGGCGGCCCTGCGCGAAGGCCACGCCCAGCTCGTTCAGCTCGTTCTGCAAAGCAGCCTCGCGCTGCGCAGCGGCCTCGCGCAGCGGCGTGCACAAGGCGCGCTGGGCCAGGAAGTCTTCGGCCTGGTGCAGCGCCAGCAGGCCCAGGGCCTGGCGCAGCAGGTCGTAGCGCGCGGCCTTTTCTGCGCGGCGCTGTTTCTCGGCTTCCTTGCGTGCAATGTCCACGCCCAAGCGTTCGATGCGGTCGCCGCCATTGTCGACAATGGCGCGGCGCAACTCGCGCTCTTGCGACTGTTGCTCGCGCTGCAGGGCGGCCAGGCGAGCGATGTGCTCGGTGTGCCGCAGCAGTTCGTCGCCCAGGTGCTGCAAGCGCTGGTCCAGCAAGGCGGCCTTGTGCACCGCAAAGCAGGCTTGCAGCGCTTCACGTGCTGCGCGCTGCACGTCGATGGCCGCGGCCAGTTCGGTGTGGCGCTGGCCGTCGGCCACCAGGGGCTGAAGCAAGGCCACCTGCCGCTGCGCCTTCAGCACCGCCTCGTGGGCACGGTTCAGGTCGTCGAAGTGCGCGATCAACGCCGCCAGGCGCGGCGCCACGTCGAAGGGTTCGAGCATGTGGCTGCGCACGAAGTCGGTCAGGTTGCCCACCGACTTCATCGACACCGTCTGGTGGAACAGCTCCAGCGCTTGTTCGTTGTGGATACCGAAGTGGCGGCGCAACAGCGCGCCATAGGGCGGGAAGCTGTCTTCCACCACCACCGCGCTGGCGCGCAGGCGCTTGCGCAGCTTGGTGATGTCGGTGCCGAAGTCGGCAAAGTCGCCCGCGATGCTCAGGGCCTTTTCGGCCACCGCGTACAGCCGCAGCGGCAGGCCGGCCGGGTCCTTCAGCCAGAACACCTGTGCCAGCGTCACCGTCTGGTCGTAGCCGGCGTTGTGGAACACGGCCAGGATGACCGAATAGCTGTTCGGCCCGCGCAGCGCCACCGGTCGGCCGGCGCCGCCGAAGTCGCTGCGCGCAGCCTTGTAGTGGCCCAGCACGTAGCTGCGCAGGCTGCGTTCGCGCGCGTCGGCGCCAGCGGCCTTGTTGTAGGCCACGCGGTGCGCGGGCACCAGCAGCGTGGTCACGGCGTCGACCAGCGTGGACTTGCCCGAGCCGATGTCGCCCGTCAGCAGCGCATTGCGGCCGTCGGCACGCAGCGTCCACACACGGCCGTCGAAGGTGCCCCAGTTGTAGACCTCCAGCCGCTGCAGCCGAAAACCCGACAGGCTGTCGTCGGCCGCAAAGTCCAGCAGCAGCGATACACTCTTCATCGTCAGGCCCCGCCTTGCCAGCCAGTTGCGCGCGGTAGGCCGCCAGCCGCGCATCGAATTCGCCCAGCCACTGCGCGTCGACAAAGGCCTTCAGGATGCGTTGCACCTCGAACATGCCGTCCTGGCCGCGCAGCCGACGCACGAAGCCCAGGTCCACCAGCTTGTTCAGCTGCGTGTCCACCTGGTCGATCAAGCGCGCGTCGTTGCTGCCCTCGGGCATGAAGACACGCAGCAGCTCGGCCACCTGCGCGCGCGACAGGATCAGCCGGGTGTCGCCGCCGCCGGCGTCGAACTCGGCCAGCTTCTTGCGCAACAGCGCCAGCAGCAGGCTCACCGCAAACGACAGCGGCCGGCGCGCCACCAGGCGCGGCAGCTTGGCCGCGGGGTCGTCGTCGGGCACCGTGCGCGAGCGCAGGAAGGCGTAGCCCTCGGCCTCGTCGAGCATCAGCTCCAGCCCCAGCACGGCCACATGGTCGCGCACGCGGCCCTGCAACTGCAGCAGCGCGCTCCAGTGCGCGGGGTCGTCGGCGCGGTAGCTCACGCCCTTGAGCAAGGGGATGAGCACGGTGGCGAGTTCAGCCACGGTTTGGCTTGCCACTGGCGGTTCGTTGGCCATCGTTGTCATTGGGTGAAGATCACACGCGGCAGGCTCGCGCTCTTGGGCTGCCCGTTGCGGGCCGACCACGTGACATGGTCTTGCACGCTGTCGTCGATGAGGGCCTTGCCCGGCTCGGCCGCCAGGCTGAGGTAAGCCACCAGCTCGGCCAGGCCCTGCTGCAGCGGCCGGCTGGTCAGCAGCTCGGCCAGCGTGACCTGGGTGCGCTGTTGCAGGTTGCGCCGCACATGCTGGGCCAGGGCGGCCTTGTCAACGATGAACTGTGAATACAAGGCGGCAGCGTCCAGGTCTTCGTCGCCGGCATCGATGCGCGCGCTGGCAAGGGCCAGCTTGACGGCCGCGGCGTGCAATGGGCGCTCGAGCGGCAAATCGATGCTGGGCGCGATCTCGTCGATGGACATGAAGTCGCCCGTGGGCAGCTGCGCGCGCACCGCCAGCGCACCGGCCTCGATGCCGCGCAAGATGTCCATGATGCGGCGGTTCTCCAAGAAGGCCTGGTCGTCGAGAAAGCGCCGCAACTGCTGGGACAGCAGAGCCACCGTGCGCTGTGTCTGCTCACCGGCTTCCAGCCAGTCGTAGTGCACACGGCGCAGCCGCGGGTCGGGCGCCAGGCCGGCGACGGGTTCGAGTGCGAGCACGCGGTCAAGCAAGGTGCTGAGCTCGTCCTGGCGGTCGCGCGACATCAAAAAGTCCCAGAAGGCGCGGAAGCTGCGGCCTTGGTCGGACTCGTCAATTCGGTCGCGCTCACCCAGGATGTCGTGCAGCAGCGCGCCCTTGCTGCCGTCCCACAGCGCGATGCGTTCGCGCACGCGCCGGTCCAGGCCGCGAAAGTTGTGCTCCACCTCGCGGAAGTCGGCCAACAGCTCGCGCGCCAGCGCGGTGAACTGGTTGAAGCGCTCTTTCAGCGCGGTGTCGCCCAGCAGCGGCACGTCGCCCGCGCGCACGCGTTCGATCTCGGCGTCGATGGCGTCGCGCCGGCGCTGCAATTCCTGCAGCCGCACCTCAGGGTCGGTCTGGCTGCCTTCGCTCATCTGGCGCAGCAGCTCGAACAGCGTGAGCAGCCGCGACTCGGTGCCCACGAAGCTGCGTTCGCTCAATGCGCCCAGCCAGGCCAGGGCCTTTTCGGTAGCGGGTGTGAGGTCGAAGTGCGGCTCGTCCGAGCCCGGCGGGTAGAACTTGCGCAGCCAGGACTTGTCGTTGGCGGCCCAGTCGTTCAAGTAGTCGAGCGCCGGCTTGGGGTAACTGGCCGGCCCGCGCTGTTCACGCACGGCGTACAGCGTGTCGTCAAGCGCCGAGGCCAGCTCGGCCTGGTGAATGACACGCCGGTTGGGCAGCACGAACACGCGGTGCAGAAAGCTCGCCACCAGAGCGGCCGAGTCGGCCTGAAGCAGACGCCAGGCCGGGTGTTGCCGGCGCAAGGCCTCCAGCGTGTCGAAATCAAACGGCATAGGCATTCAGCCCACCCACACCGGGGCGAACGGCCGCCAGCCGTGCTCGCAGGGGGTGACGCGGCCGTTCGCGTGGCGCACAGTG
>JANOLY010000236.1:0-1588 GCA_031420055.1 Burkholderiales bacterium
CGATCCACAACCGCTTCCTGGTGTTGCTGGCGACGCTGATGCTCAGCGCCTGGGGCGTGTATTCCTTGCAGCGCACGCCGCTGGACGCACTGCCCGATCTGTCGGACGTGCAGGTCATCATCCGCACGACCTACCCGGGACAGGCGCCGCGCATCGTCGAAAACCAGGTCACCTACCCGATGACGACGACGATGTTGTCGGTGCCCGGGGCTCGAACCGTGCGCGGTTATTCCTTCTTTGGCGACAGCTTCGTCTACGTGCTGTTCGACGACGGCACCGACCTGTACTGGGCGCGTTCGCGTGTGCTGGAATATCTGAACCAGGTGCAAGCCCGGTTGCCAGCGGGCGCGAAGGCGACGCTTGGGCCCGACGCCACTGGCGTCGGCTGGATCTACCAGTACGCCCTGGTCGACCGCAGCGGCAGGCAGGATTTGGGGCAACTGCGCGCCTTGCAGGACTGGTTCCTGAAGTTCGAACTGAAGACCGTGCCGAACGTGGCCGAAGTGGCCTCGGTGGGGGGCATGGTGCGCCAGTACCAGATCGTGCTCGACCCCGACAAGCTGGCCGCCTACGGCATCCCGCACACCAAGGTGGTCGAGGCGATCCAGAAGTCGAACCAGGAAGCCGGCGGCTCGGTGCTGGAACTGGGCGAGGCCGAATACGTGGTGCGCGCTTCGGGCTACCTGCAGACGCTGGACGACTTTCGCAAGGTGCCGCTGCTCAGCACGGCCGCCGGCGTGTCGGTGCGCTTGGGCGACGTCGCGCGCATCCAGCTTGGCCCAGAAATGCGGCGTGGCATCGGTGAGCTCGATGGCGAAGGCGAGGCCACGGGCGGCATCATCGTGATGCGCTCGGGCAAAAACGCGCTGGAGACGATTGCGGCGGTGAAAGAGAAGCTCAAGTCGCTGCAGGCCAGCCTGCCCAAGGGTGTGGAGATCGTGCCGGTTTATGACCGCTCGGGCCTGATCGAACGCGCGGTCGAGAACCTCGGTTTTAAGCTGCTCGAAGAGTTCGCCGTCGTCGCGGTGGTGTGTTTCATCTTCCTGTTCCACCTGCGCTCGGCCTTCGTCGCCATCGTCTCTCTGCCCCTGGGCATCCTGATGGCGTTCATCGTGATGCACTACCAGGGCGTGAACGCCAACATCATGTCGCTCGGTGGCATTGCGATTGCGATCGGTGCGATGGTCGATGCGGCGGTGGTGATGATCGAAAACGCGCACAAGCACCTCGAGCGTTGGAGCCACGAACACCCCGATCAAAAGCTCGAAGGCGAAGCGCGTTGGAAGGTCATCGGGGACTCGGCGGTTGAAGTCGGGCCAGCGCTGTTCTTCTCGCTGCTGATCATCACGCTGTCGTTCATTCCGGTCTTCACGCTCGAAGCCCAAGAGGGACGGCTCTTCTCGCCGCTGGCTTTCACCAAGACCTATGCGATGGCGGCGGCGGCGGGGCTGTCGGCGACCTTGATCCCGGTGTTGATGGGCTACCTGATTCGCGGCCGCATTCCGGATGAAAAGTCCAACCCGCTGAACCGGCTGCTGATCGCGGTTTACCGGCCGCTCCTGAATGGCGTGCTGCGTGCGCCCAAGAC
>JANOLY010000237.1:0-15317 GCA_031420055.1 Burkholderiales bacterium
AAAGCTGCCCCATCGAGTCGAGCATGTCCTCGGCCAGCCCGCACTTCTCGAGGATGGTGCCCATCAGCGTGAAGAACGGAATTGCCAGCAACAAGTCGTTCGACAAAATGCCGAACACGTTCAGTGGCAGCGCGTTCATGAACGAGGCCGGGAACCAGCCCTGCGACACGGCAAAGTAGCCACAGCCCAAACCCAGCGCCGAGAGCGAGAACGCCACCGGAAAACCGATGATCAGCACCAGGATCAGCCCCAGGAACATCAGCGGGGCAAAGCTCTCCATGCTCATTGCAGCGGTCTCTCGTAGTGGAACTCACCTTCGTACTTGTGGTTGAGCCAGGCCACGCGTTTGATGGCCTCGGAGATGCCCTGCAGCAACAAGAGCGTGAAGCCCACTGGCAGCATCAACATCGCGGGCCAGCGAATCAGGCCGCCTGAATTGCTGGACATCTCGCCGGTGGTGTACATCTTCACGAACAGCGGCCAGGAGAAGTACACCATCATCACCATCACGGGCATCAGGAACAGCAGCAACCCGGCCAGGTCGACCAGGGCTTGAACCTTGCCGGAATACTGGCCGTACAGCACGTCAACACGCACGTGTTCGTTGAGCCGCAGCACCTGCGCTGCGCCCAGCATCACGCAGGCTGCAAACATGTACCACTGGATCTCCAGCCATGCGTTGGAGCTGTAGTTGGCAAGGTAGCGAACCAGGGCGTTGCCCGCGCTGATGAAGCACGAAGCCAGCACGGCCCACTTTGCTATCTCGGCAAAGCGGTCGTTCAAGCCGTCAATCAGTTTCGACAGCCGCAGCAGCATTTCCATCAGCGATCCTCGAGGCACACGCGGCCGTGCGTGGTGACGACGACTTTAGCGGCCGCAACAGCCGCGAGACCAGCGGTCTGCGAGAAATCGGGAAATCCCGGGGTTTGCCGGCCGCAGCCTTGGCACACACCGAGGCCAACGCGGGCTGGGCCTGTCAGCGCTTGCTGCGACCCTGCGGCTCAACCGGCGGCGATGGCTGCCTGGTAGATACGGCTCGATCGCGCACCGCTGCGGCAGAACATCAGCAGCGGCCGCGGTAACTCGGCCAGCAGTTGCGCCATGGCTGCAATTTCTTCGGGCGACTGGTAGCCGCCAGCCACGGGCAGGAAGCGGTACTCCAGCCCGGCCGCACGCGCCGCGGCCTCGATCTGCGCGTGGGTGGGCTGGTGCGCACCCTCCTCGAAGTCGGGCCGGTTGTTGACGACAGCACGAAAGCCCGCGCGTGCGGCCTCTGCCATGGCATCGGGCGTGAGTTGCGGTGCGACGCAGACATCGGGCGCAACCGCGCGGACAGGCAGGGCGGTGTTCATGGTCGTGACTTTGCCAGTGCCGCCTTCACGGCCGCTGACACCAGCCCCATGTCGGCCGTGCCGGCCAGGCGGGACTTCACCGCTGCCATGACGCGGCCCATGTCGCCCGGGCCGGTGGCACCCAGCTCGGCCACGATGGCGGCCACGGCGGCGCCGATCTCCTGTGCATTCAGACGTTGCGGCAGGTAGGCCTCGAGCACCAGCACTTCGGCGGCTTCCTTGTCGGCCAGATCCATGCGCGCAGCCTGCGTGAAGGCGGCGATCGAGTCCTTGCGCTGTTTGATGAGCTTGTCGACCAGGCCGATCACGGCGGCGTCGTCGAGCACGATGCGTTCATCCACCTCGCGCTGCTTGCACGCGGCCAGCAGCATGCGGATGGTGGACAGCCGCGGGGCGTCCTTGGCCCGCATGGCGTTTTTCATGTCTTCTGTGACGCGGTCTTTCAGGCTCATGGTGCTAGCACTCCAGAATGAAACAAGCCCGCTGCGGGCGACCGCGCGGGCTGCTGGTTGACGACGACCTCGGGCGGAGCGCGTTGCGGCAGCTCCACAGCGGGTGGGGTCAGTACATCTTCTTGGGCAGCTGCATGCTGCGAACCCGCTTGAAGTGGCGCTTCACGGCAGCCGCCTTCTTGCGCTTTCGCTCCGAGGTGGGCTTTTCGTAGAACTCGCGCGCGCGCAGTTCGGTCAGCAGGCCGATCTTCTCGATGGTGCGCTTGAAGCGGCGCAGGGCGACATCGAAAGGCTCGTTCTCTTTGACGCGGATGGTGGTCATGAAATCAGGAATCCCGTGGGTTTGCGTTCGGTGTCCGGCAGGCGGTGCGCCGCAAGACGGTGGTCAGGGCTGGTGCCGCGGTCAGGGCCCCGGTCAATTCGGAGCCAAGGCCGCAGCCATGACGATGGTTTGCCAGCAAAGCCCAGCATTGTAGACGGTCCGGGCGACTGCACGCCACGACTGCACGCCAGCCCATCCGTGCGCAGGCGCCGCCGCGCGGCTATAGCGCCCGGGCGCAGGCGGCGGCACTGGCCCAGGCCCACTGGAAGTTGTAGCCGCCCAGCCAGCCGGTCACGTCCACCACCTCGCCTATGAAATGCAGGCCTGGAACCTTTTTGCTGGCCAGGTTCTGCGAGTCCAGGTCATGGGTATCGACGCCGCCGGCCATGACTTCGGCCTTGCGCCAGCCTTCGCTGCCGCTGGGCAGCACGGTCCAGCGTGCCAGGCTCTCGCCCAGGCGGTTGAGGTCGCGATCACGTACCTCGGGCAGGGACCGGCTGGCGGGCAGATCCAGCGTGCGCAGCCAGGTCTGGGCCAGCCGCGCCGGTACATGCAGTGCCAACTCGTTGCCCAGTTGCCGCTGCGTGCTGGACTTGGCCTGGCGCAAGGTGGCGGCCAGCGCGGCCGGCGCCAGCGCGATGTGCACCGGCTGGCCCGGCAGCCAGTAGCTGGAGATCTGCAGCACCGCCGGGCCGCTCAGGCCGCGGTGGGTGAACAGCAGGTCCTCCAGGAAGCGGCCACGCTGGCGGCCCTCACCGGTCTGCACCTCGACCTCCAGCGACAGGCCGGCCAAGTCGACAAACGGGGCCCACGGCGCCGGGTAGAAGGTCAAGGGCACGAGTGCCGGCCGCGGCTCGACGATGCGGTGACCGAACTGGCGCGCCAGCCGCAGGCCCCAGTCGCTGGCGCCGATCTTGGGAATCGACAGCCCGCCGGTGGCCACCACCAGTTGCGTTGTGCTGACTGGGCCGCGCGCCGTTTCGAGCTCAAAGCCGGCTGCGGCTTGGCGCACACCAGCCACCGCGCAGGGCTGCCAGTGGGTGACGCCACCCAGGGCGCATTCCGCCAGCAGCATGCGGATGACCTGCTCGGCCGAGTCGTCGCAGAACAGCTGGCCGCGGTGCTTTTCGTGGAAAGCGATGCCGTGCCGCTGCATCAGCGCCATGAAGTCGGCCGGCGTGTAGCGCGCCAGGGCAGAGCGACAGAACGCCGGGTTGTCGGACAAAAAATTCGCCGGACCCACATCGCTGTTGGTGAAGTTGCAGCGCCCGCCGCCAGAGATGCGGATCTTCTCCGCCACCTTCTCGGCGTGGTCCAGCAGCAGCACGCGCTTGCCGCGTTGACCGGCCAGGCCGGCACAGAATAGCCCGGCCGCACCGGCCCCAACCACCACCACGTCGACCTGCTGCATCGACGGATTATCGGCACCGACGCCGCAGCGCGGCCTCAGGCTGTCAGCGGGACGGCGCCTGCCGGGTGCGCCAGTGCGGCCATGAGCGTCAGCACGGCCCGGATCTGGTGCGCAAGCGGCGTGGGCATGGGCTTCTCGCCGGCCAGCAGGGACTGCACGTACAGCGCCGTGCTGGCCGCATCGCGCTCGGTGGGCAGCAGCGGCATGTCGCTGACCACGCCGCTCTGCGCTGCGCAGGACGCGGCGGCGCAGACGCTGCCGGCAAGGTAGGCGTCCATGCGCGGGCGCCTACGCGGGTCGGCCGCGGGTTCGCCTTCGGTGCCGCGCAGCAAGAGCGCGTCGACCTGTTCCTGCTGCGCCCAGGCCGTCATCAGGGCGCCGAACTCCGGGTGCGTGAAGTTCACCAACCGCAATGCGCGCTGGGCGCCGAAGGGGTGGATCATCTTGGCCACGGTGTGGCCGGCGTTGCGCAGCCCCACGACCTGGCGCACGTCCAGCAGGGTCTGCAAGGGCGGGCACAGGGTGGCCGTGGCCATGAAGGCCGGCTGGTGGCGCGCCCAGGCGGCATGCACATCGGCCTCGTGGCGGGCCGGCGCCAAGCCCAGGTTGTGCAAGATGTCGGCGGTGGTCGCGCGCGCCGGGTCGTGCAGCGGGCCGTGGACCAAGACGTTTACCCCCGCCTGTGCCAGCGCCAGCGCCAACAGCGGCGTCAGGTTGGGCAGCCGCCGTGCGCCGTTGTAACTGGGGATGACGACCACCGGGTGCGCGCTGTGCAGCAGCAGGCAACGCTGATGCACGGCGTCGAGGAAGCCGCACAACTCGTCCAGGGTCTCGCCCTTCATGCGCATGGCAATCACGAAGGCGCCGAGTTCAAGGTCGCTCAGCTCGCCATCGAGCACGGCCGCCATCAGCGCCCGCGCGCTGGCGCGGTCGAGCGAACGAGCGCCCGCGGGGCCGCGGGCGATGTCCTTGATGAAGTGCGCGATCGCCATGGTCGGGTAGGTGGGTGACTCAGGTTGCGTCGCAAGTTCCGGGCCGCGGTCACTTTGGCTGGTTGCCTCCGTGATTGCCGAAATGGCGTGTTTTGCATTGGTTCAGGGTGTCCCGGCGCGCCGCGTGCCCTGTCAAACTAGGGGCACTCGGCCATCGAGCGCTTGATAATGCCCCGGCGCGAACCCAAGATAGGGCGTCAGTCGCACATTGGTGCATCCACCCCCTTGCCCGGACCAGACCACCCACAGCCATGCCCGTGAACCCCGACCCCTCCGTCGCAGCCGAGGTCGCGCCGCCAGAGCTGCCTGTTTTGCTGGGTCAGATGCTGACCGCAGTGGCTCGGCGCCGGGGTGATCTGGTGGCCATGAAAGACGCGCGCAGCGGCCGCTACGTGCATGTCAACGAGCCCATGGGCGCTTTCCTGGGGCGCAATCCCGACGACATCGTGGGTCTGGCAGATGCCGATCTCTTCGACGCCACCGTGGTCACTGCGCTGCGTGCGGCCGAGCACACGGCGCTGGCACAGTCTGAGCCGTTGGCCAGCGAGCATCGTTTCGATTGGGCTGGCACACGCCGCGAGTTCACGGTCTTGCGCGTCGCCACCCTGGCCGACGCCGACGGCAACAGGTGGCTTTGCAGCCTGTGGCATGACCTGGCCAGCGAGCGCCAGCGCGAAGCCCAGCTGCGCAGCGCGCTCGACCAGATCGAGCAGCAGCAGCTGGCCAATGACTTGCTTCGTCGAGAGCTGGCCGACCAGGCGCTGCGCGACCCGTCGTCGGGCCTGTACACCCGGCCGCACTTTGAAGACCAGTTGCGCCGCGAGGTGGACCTGTCGATGCGCGAACACCGCGAGTTCGCCATTGTCTTCATCGAAACCGACCCGCCCAGCGACGCGGTGCGCGCGCTGGGCGAGGCCGGCCGCACCAGCGTCCTGCAGGCCATGGGTCGTTTGCTGCGCAGCGGCACGCGCGCAATGGACTCGTCATGCCGGCTCGACGAGCGGCGCTTTGCCGTGCTGCTGTCCGGCGTGGGCCTGGCCACCGCCCACGCGCGCATGGAGAGCCTGCGCCGCAAATGTGCGTCGCAGATCGTCGTGCATGAAGGCGCCGAGTTGGGCTTCAGCGTGTCGATAGGCGTGGCCAGCTACCCGCACACCTCGCAGACACAAGAAGCGCTGGTGGCGTCTTGCGAGGCCGCGCTGGCAGAAGCGCAGCGACGGGGCGGCAACCAAGTGACGCTGGCCGCCATCCCGTTCGAATCTGCGCTGTAGCGCCTAAGTTTTCAGGCCCTGGCGCAGCATGTAGGCCGCCAGGCCCAGCAGCAGCAAGGCAAACAGTCGTTTGAGCCGGCGCACGTCCATGCGCTGCGCGGTGCGGGCACCCAGCGGCGCCAGGCACACGCTGGCCAGCGCAATGATGACCAGCGCGGGCAGGTACAGATAGCCCGCCGCGCCGGGCAGCGCTGGCGGCAGGCCCCAGCCGCTGAACACGTAGCCCGACACGCTGGCCAAGGCAATGGGCAGCCCCAGCGCCGCGCTGGTGCCCACCGCATGGCGTATGGGCACGTTGCACCACACCATGAACGGCACCGACATGAAGGCGCCGCCGGCACCCACCAGGGCCGACAAAAACCCGATGGTGCCGCCCACCGCCCCCAGGCCAGCCCAGCCCGGAATCTGCCGGCCTGGTTTGGGTTTGCGGTCGAGAAACATCTGCAGCGCCGAGTAGCCAATGAAGAAAGCGAAGAACAGCGCCAAGCCCTGGCCCTTGAGCACCGCAAAGGCCGAACCGCCGGCCACCGCTGCGCCCAGCACGATGCCGGGCGCCAGGCCGCGCACCAGCGGCCAGCGCACGGCGCCCAGGGTGTGGTGCGCGCGCAGGCTGGACATGGATGTGAACAAGATCGTGGCCATGGATGTGGCAATGGCCATCTTCACGGCCGTGCCGGCGTCCACGCCGCGTTGCGACAGGATAAAGGTCAGGAATGGCACCAGCATCATGCCGCCGCCCACGCCCAGCAAGCCGGCCAGAAAGCCCGCCACCACACCCAGCGCCAACAGCTCGGCGACCAGCGTCAGGCTCAGGTCCATGCACGGCCCGACCGGGTTGCACAGCGGGCGATCATGAAGCGGTCATTGCGCTGCGCAGCAAGGGGATTGGGAGGGTGTCCGCCGTGAGCCGTGAGCCGCATTCCTGAACCAAGGGGAAGTTCAGGTGGGCAAGGTCAGCCAAGCTTCGGGTTCATCTGACGCGAGACGCTCACACCTACAAGGCGATGTTCCAAGCCCTTGGTCATAGACCATCGGTTCAAGGAAATATAGAACTCACGCGACCACGACGGACGAATCCATTCTAGGCCTGCAAAGCGCTGCTGTGCTTGCGCCAGAAGTCACAGCAACTGGCCGTCGTCGCCCAGCGCGGCATCGACCCGACGGATGAGTGCTTCCACATCAACATCGGCCGCACCAGCCGCAGTGCGCGAGGCCGGGCCGCGTTCGGCGAGCTGGTAGGCCAGGTTCAACGCCGCCAGCACGGCGATGCGTTCGCGCGCCTTGACCTTGCCGGCGTCGCGGATGGCGACCATCTCCTTGTCGACGCTGGCCACGGCCGTGCGCAGCAGGGCTTCGCCGCCATCGGGGCAGCCCAGCATGTAGACCTGCCCCAGGAGGGTAACTTCGATCTGCTTCATGTGCGGGGCTCGCTGGGCGCGCCGCCATCGGCGGGCAGCCGCGCCAGCAAAGCGTCGATGCGGGCGCGGGCCGCGGCCAGCCGTGAGCGCAGGCTGTCGCGCTCGGCACTGACGGCGACCAGCTGCTGCTCGATCAGGGCCCCTGTGCGCTTGAGTTCGGCGTGCCGCAGCACCAGTCGATCAACGCGTTCGGCCAGATCTTCGATCTTGGACATATCAGCCCTTTCCCCCTGCGGGCATTGTAGGTGCGCCGAAATCGCACCAAGCCCGCACGGCGCACTGCGCGCACAGCGGCTGGCGCGCCTTGCACACGTAGCGGCCGTGCAGGATGAGCCAGTGGTGGGCATCGACCAGGTATTCGGCCGGCACGCGCTGCAGCAGCCCCGTCTCCACCTGCAATGGGTTTCGCCCGGGCGCCAGGCCGGTGCGGTTGGCGACGCGAAAGATGTGCGTGTCCACCGCCATCGTGGCTTCTCCAAACGCCACGTTGAGCACCACGTTGGCCGTCTTGCGGCCCACACCAGGCAGCGCTTGCAGCGCCTCGCGCGAGCGCGGCATCTGGCCGCCGTGCTGGTCCACAAGGATCTGGCAGGCCTGCAGCAGGTGGCGGGCCTTGGTACGGAACAGGCCGATGGTGCGGATCAGTTCGGTAACGCGGTCCAGGCCAAGCGCGAGCATCTTCTGCGGTGTCGGCGCCAGCGCAAACAGCGTGCGTGTGGCCTTGTTGACGCTCACGTCGGTGGCCTGGGCCGACAACAACACGGCGGCCAGCAGCTCGAACACGCTGGTGTAAGCCAGCTCGGTCTGCGGGCGCGGGTTGGCGGCGGCCAGGGTGGCGAAGAACGGGGCAATGGCCTCAGGCTTCATCGACGGTTCTCGGTGGCGCTTGCGGCTCGCGGGCTTGGGCGCGCTGCAGCGCCGCGGCGATCACGGCCTGCTTGGCGGCAAGCACTTGCGGGTCGGTGATGCGGCTGTGGCTGGCCAGGTCGGCCAGCTTGGCCTGGGCTTTGGCCGCCAGACGCTGGTCGGTCTCGATTTGCTCGCGCGCCAGGCGCAGCGCGCGACCGGCATAGCGCTCACGCGCCTGCGCTGCGTCGAGGGCGGTCCAGGCCTGCCAGCCTGTGTGCTCGCCCCTGACCGGCACCATGCTGATGCAGTCCACCGGGCACACCGGAATGCACAGCTCGCAGCCCGTGCACAGCGGGTCGATCACCGTGTGCATGAGCTTGGACGCGCCCACGATGCTGTCCACCGGGCAGGCCTTGATGCACAGCGTGCAGCCTATGCACCAGGCTTCGTCGATGACGGCCAGGGCACGCGGGCCTTCGTGGCCGTTGGCCGGGTTCAGCGCCAGCACGGCGCGGCCGGTCAGGACGGCCAGGCGTTGTATGCCTTCAGCGCCGCCAGGCGGGCACTGGTTGATGCCGGCGCTGCCCTCGGCCATGGCGCCGGCATAGGTGCGGCAATCGGGGTAGCCACAACGTGTGCACTGCGTCTGCGGCAGGGCGTCGTTGAGGCGTTCGGTCAGTTGTGCAAGGCTTGCAGCGGCGGTCACCGCGGCATTATCGGGCGGCGGTCCTTCGCCGCACAGGCAAGGCTTGCGGGCGCGCGGACTTGGCCTGGGCCGGGGTGTTGAAGCGCGCTATGAAGTTCTTCACTTCCGGGTAAACCAAATCACGCCAGCGGCGGCCCGAGAAGATGCCGTAGTGGCCTGCACCCATCACGTCGTAGTGGAACTGGCGCGACTTGGGGAGGCCCTCGCACAGATCGTGCGCGGCGCGGGTCTGGCCGGCGCCGGAGATGTCGTCGAGTTCACCTTCGATCGTCAGCAGCGCGGTGCCGGTGATGTCCTGCGGCCGCACGGGTTCGCCCTTGACGACCCAGGTGCCTTTGACGAGCGCGAAGTCCTGGAACACGGTCTTGATGGTGTCCAGGTAGTACTCGGCCGGCAGGTCGAGCACGGCGTTGTACTCGTCGTAGAACTGGCGGTGCGACTCGGCGCTGCCGTCGTCGCCGCGGATCAGGTCCTGGAAGTAGTCGTAGTGGCTGCTGGCGTGGCGGTCCGGGTTCATGGCCATGAAGCCCGTGTGCTGCAAGAAGCCGGGGTAGACACGCCGGCCGGCACCCGGGAAGTTCTGCGGCACGGGGAAAATCACGTTGTTCTCGAACCAGCTGTGGCTCTTGCCCATGGCCAGGTCGTTGACCTTCGTGGGGCGCTTGCGGGCGTCGATGGGGCCGCCCATCATGGTCATGGTGCGCGGTGTGGGCTCGCCGCGGCTGGCCATGAGCGACACCGCGGCCAGCACCGGCACGGTGGGCTGGCAGACCGAGATCACATGCACATCGGGGCCGATGTGGCGCAGGAATTCCTGCACGTACTCGATGTAGTCGTCCAGGTGAAAGGGGCCCACTTCGGCGGGCACCATGCGCGCGTCGGTCCAGTCGGTGATGAAGACCTTGTGGTCGTGCAGCAGGCTCTTGACGGTGTCGCGCAGCAGCGTGGCGTGGTGCCCGGACAGAGGTGCGACCACCAGCACCGAGGGCTGGCCCTTCATCACTGTCAGCGCTTCGGGCTTGTCGGTGAAGCGCTTGAAACGCAGCAGGCGGCAAAAGGGCTTCTCGATGGCCACTTGCTGCTGCACGGCAATTTCAACGCCGTTGACCGTCGCCCCGGTGATGCCAAAGGCCGGCTTTTCGTAGTCCTTGGCCAAGCGGTGCATGAGGTCGAAACCTGCTGACACACGCTGCGCCAGGGGGGTGTGGCTGAACAGCGAGAGCGGGTGTTGGTAGAGCTTGGCCGAGGCGCTGGCGAACTCCGAGAACGGGGCCATCAGGGCGCGTTGCGCTTCATAGATCTGGTACAGCATTCTTTTGTCTCCTGCAGGGCCTGACGATCGCGGCCGGACGGTAAGGATGCACCGGGGCCCGACCGCACTGTACGCCGATTATGGTGCAGTGCAGCAAATCCTTCGGTTCAGATTCGCTCATCCTGCCGAAACCCAGACTATTCAGGCGCATGACAGGACTATCGGGTCGTCTGCGGTGCCGAACAGCGCTCAGCGCGGCAGGGCGCCTGGCCGCCGCCTCACATCACCCGCAGCAGCCCGCTCACCACGGGGTCGAGGTTGCGGCTGTTCAGGGCCGCCACGCAGATTCGCCCGGAGTCCAACCCGTAGATGCCGCACTCGCTGCGAAGCCGTTGCATTTGCGGCGTGCTCAGGCCCGAGTAGCTGAACATGCCCTTCTGGCGCGTGATGTAGTCCAGTTCGCCAGGGGCTCCGGCGGCGCGCAGCTTGGCCACGAGCGCCTGGCGCATGGCGCGGATGCGCTCACGCATGCCTTGCAGTTCCTGTTCCCACAAGGTACGCAGTGCCGGCGTGGTCAGCACATGGGCAACGATTTGCGCGCCGAACGTGGGCGGTGTGCTGTAGTTGCTGCGGATCACGATCTTCAGCTGCGACAGCACGCGTGCGGCTTCGTCTCGGTTTTTGCACACCACGCTGAGTGCGCCCACACGTTCGCCGTAAAGCGAAAAACTCTTGGAAAACGAGGTCGACACGAAGAAGTCCACGCCACTGGCCAGGAACTGCTGCACCACCGCGCCGTCCTCTTCAATGCCGTCGCCAAAGCCCTGGTAAGCCATGTCCAGGAAGGGCACGAGTTGATGCTCGCGGCAGGCGGCCACCAAGTCGTCCCACTGCGCCGGGCTCAGGTCGCAGCCCGTGGGGTTGTGGCAGCAGGCATGTAGCACCACCACGGTTCCCGGGGCGGCCGCGCGCAGGGTCTGCAAGAGGCTGTCAAAGCGCACGCCGCGGGTCGTGGCGTCGTAGTAGGGGTAAGTGGCGACCACGAAACCGGCCTGTGTGAACAAGGCACGGTGGTTCTCCCAGCTGGGGTCACTGATCAGCACCGTCGCTGTGGGTGCCAGGCGCTTGATGAAGTCAGCGCCAACCTTCAGGCCGCCGGTGCCACCCAAGGTCTGCACCGTGGCCACCCGGCCCGCGGCCACGGCGGCGCTGCCTTCGCCGAGCACCAGGCCTTGCACGGCGCGGTCGTAGGCGGCGATGCCATCGATGGGCAGGTAGCCCTTGGTCTTGGGTCCACCGGCCAGTTCCTTCTCGGCCGCCGCCACGCAGGCCAGCACGGGCAGCTTGCCCTGGTCGTCGAAGTACACGCCGACACCGAGGTTCACTTTGGCCGGGTTGGGGTCGGCATTGAACTGCTCGCTCAGGCCCAGGATGGGGTCGCGGGGCGCCATTTCGACGGCCATGAACAGTGACATGAGTTTCTTCCTTTTCTGCGGTACGCTGGCGGGTTGAGTAGCAATTTTAGGACGCCCCGATGAGTGCACTGGCCGACGCCCCGTCCGACCCGCTGCTATTGGCGCCGGCCGTGTCGGCAAGCGAGGCGGGTGAGTTCGTGAGTTTTCCCGACTCGCCCTACCAACTGTTCCAGCCCTTTGCGCCTGCCGGCGACCAACCCCAGGCCATCGCGCAGCTGGTCGAGGGCCTGCAAGACGGGCTGGCCTTCCAGACACTGCTGGGTGTGACCGGTTCGGGCAAGACCTTCACCATGGCCAACGTGATTGCCCGCACGGGGCGGCCGGCCATCGTCTTCGCGCCCAACAAGACCTTGGCCGCGCAGCTGTACAGCGAGATGCGCGACTTCTTTCCGAGAAACGCGGTCGAGTACTTCGTCAGCTACTACGACTACTACCAGCCCGAAGCCTATGTGCCGCAGCGCGACCTGTTCATCGAGAAGGACAGCGCCATCAACGAGCACATCGAGCAAATGCGCCTCAGCGCCACCAAGAGCTTGCTGGAGCGGCGCGACGTGATCATCGTGGCCAGCGTGAGCGCCATCTACGGCATCGGCAACCCCGCCGACTACCACCGCATGGTGATGACGCTGCGCGTGGGCGACAAGATGAGCCAGCGCGACGTGATCGCGCAGTTGATACGCATGCAGTACAAGCGCAACGAGATCGAGTTCGGGCGCGGCAGTTTCCGCGTGCGCGGAGACACCATCGATGTGTTTCCGGCCGAGCACAGCGAGCTGGCGCTGCGCATCGAGCTGTTCGATGACGAAGTCGAAGCGTTGCAGTTGCTGGACCCGTTGACCGGCCGCGTGCGGCAGAAGATCCCGCGCTTCACGGTCTACCCCAGCAGCCATTACGTGACGCCGCGCGAACGCGTGGTGGATGCCATCGCCACCATCAAGGACGAGTTGCGCACGCGGCTGGACGAGTTCGTCAAAGGGGGCAAGCTGGTCGAGGCCCAGCGCCTGGAGCAGCGCACGCGCTTTGATCTGGAGATGCTGCAGGAGGTGGGCCACTGCAAAGGCATTGAAAACTACACACGCCATTTGTCCGGCGCAACCCCGGGCGACCCGCCGCCCACGCTGGTGGACTACCTGGCCAGCGACGCGCTGATGTTCCTGGACGAGAGCCATGTGCTGATCGGACAGTTCGGCGGCATGTACAACGGCGACCGCGCGCGCAAGACCACGCTGGTGGAGTACGGATTCCGCCTGCCCAGCGCCCTGGACAACCGGCCGCTGAAGTTCGAGGAATTCGAAGGCAAGATGCGCCAGGCGATTTTTGTCTCGGCCACACCCGCGAACTACGAGAAAGAACATGCCGGGCAGGTCGTCGAGCAACTCGTGCGCCCCACCGGCCTGACCGACCCCGAGATCGAAGTGCGCCCGGCCACCAGCCAGGTCGATGACGTGCTGCAAGAGATTCGCAGCCGGGTGGACGTGAGCGAGCGCGTGCTCATCACCACGCTGACCAAGCGCATGGCCGAGCAGCTGACCGACTACCTCAGCGACAACGGCGTGAAGGTGCGCTACTTGCACAGCGACATCGACACGGTGGAGCGCGTGGAGATCCTGCGCGATCTGCGCTTGGGGCTGTTCGACGTGCTGGTGGGTATCAACCTGTTGCGCGAAGGCCTGGACCTGCCCGAGGTGAGCCTGGTGGCCATCCTGGACGCCGACAAGGAAGGCTTCTTGCGTTCAGAGCGCAGCCTGATCCAGACCATAGGCCGCGCCGCGCGCCACCTGAATGGCCGCGCCATCCTGTACGCCGACAGGATGACGGACTCGATGAAAGCGGCCATCGGCGAGACCGACCGCCGGCGCACCAAACAAGTCGCCCACAACCTGGCGCTGGGCATCACGCCGCGCAGCGTGCACAAGCGCATCCGCGACATGATCGACGGCGCTGTGTCTGACAAGTCGGCCAAGGACGACCTGCAAGCCGCCAAGGCCGCCGCCGAGGTCGAAGCGATGAGCGAAAAAGACCTGGGCAAGCGCATCAAGCTGTTGGAAAAGCAGATGCTCGAACATGCCCGCAGCCTCGAATTCGAAAAGGCGGCGCGGGTGCGCGACCAGCTGGCGTTGCTGCGCGAACAGGCCTTTGGTGCAGCGGGCCACGACAGCAACGTCGTGCCGCTGACGCTGCCCTTGCCCGCGAGCCGCTGATGTGGGGCCGTGCCAAGCCCGTCAAGACGCGGGTGTTGATGGTCTGCATGGGCAACATCTGCCGCTCACCCACGGCCGAGGCGGTGCTGCGGCACAAGCTCAAGGCCGCCGGGCTGGACAAGACCGTGGAGGTGGACTCCGCCGGCACCTACGGCGGCCATGTGGGCGAGCCGCCTGACGCGCGCGCCCAGCGCCACGCCAAGTTGCGCGGCTATGACCTGTCGCGCCTGCGCGCCCGGCGCCTGACGGCCGAGGACTTCGAGCGCTTTGACTGGGTGATTGCCATGGACGAGGACAACCTGTCGCGCATGCAGGACTTGGCGCCCGAAGGCCATGCCGCCCGGCTGGAACTGCTGATGGCGCACGCCAGCCGCCACATCGACATCGCTGCCGTGCCCGACCCGTACTACGGCCCGCCAGCGGGCTTCGACCATGTGCTCGACCTCATCGAAGACGCGTGTGATGGCCTGCTGCCCTTGCTGGCCGCCACACCACCTGCTGCCAAGGGCTGAACCGGGCCCGCAACCAACGTCTTTCGCGCTGCTGTTCTATACTTGAGCAAATTAGTCGGGATCATTCTTGCGGTGGCGGCTCGAGCCGCTGCCGGTCTGGTCCCAAGTTGAAAATCGAAGCGGCGGCCTGCACTTTGGGCCGCCACCCCGCGGGCTTTTCAGGCAACCGTCAGACAGGAGCTGAGATGCGACTCACGACCAAAGGCAGATTCGCCGTGACGGCCATGATCGACCTCGGGCTGCGTTCCACCGCCGGCCCCGTGGCGTTGGCCGCCATCAGCCAGCGGCAGCATATTTCGCTGTCCTACCTGGAGCAGTTGTTTGGCAAGCTGCGCCGCCACGAACTGGTCGAGAGCACCCGCGGCCCGGGCGGCGGCTACTCGCTGGGCCGCGCCGCCGGCGAGATCACGGTGGCCGACATCATCGTGGCCGTTGATGAGCCGATTGACGCCACGGGCTGCGCCGGCCGCGAAAACTGCATGGGCGACGACGCCGGCCGCTGCATGACGCACGACCTGTGGGCCAGCCTGAACGCGCGCATGGTCGAGTACCTCGACTCCATTTCGCTGAAGAAACTGGTCGACGAACAAATCGCCAAGGGCGTGCTCACCGAAGCCGTGCCCATGAAGCGCGCCATCTCCAACGTGCCGGTGGTCAAGCCGATCAAGATCACCGCACCCAATTCCGTGTTCGCCCTTGGCAACGCGTTCAACAAGTAGGCACCTTGCGCATGACCCCGCATCTCCCCATCTACATGGACTACGGCGCCACCACGCCGTGCGACCCCCGCGTCGTCGACGCCATGGTGCCCTGGCTGCGCGAGCACTTTGGCAACCCGGCTTCACGCAGCCACGCCTGGGGCTGGGAGGCCGAGGCCGCTGTCGAGAAGGCGCGCGGCGAGGTCGCCGACCTGATCCAGGCCGACCCGCGCGAGATCGTCTGGACCAGCGGCGCCACCGAGAGCAACAACCTGGCCATCAAGGGCGCGGCGCACTTCTACGAGTCCAAGGGCAAGCACCTGGTCACCGTCAAGACCGAGCATAAGTGCGTGCTCGACACCATGCGCGAACTCGAGCGCCAGGGCTTCGAGGTGACTTACCTCGA
>JANOLY010000238.1:0-1507 GCA_031420055.1 Burkholderiales bacterium
GGAAGCTGCGGCGCAGGCGCAATTCGGTCAGCTGGTTGTCGGCACACCACTGCGCCGCCATCACGTCGCCCAGGCGCTGCGCGTTGTCGATCAACACGCCAGCGGCGCGCAAGCCTGCACCCAGCGCCAACGCGACCACGGCCAGTGCCACCATCACCTCGAGCAGCGTGAAGCCGCGACGACCGCCGCGTGCCGCCGACCGACCCGACCGGCGCGTCATGAACTCGGCCCGCTGGCGGCGCCTTCCGCGCCCCCAGGCGCAGGCTCGGAAAAAGGAGCGAGGCCATCGCTGGCCAGTTCGAGCCGGCGCTGACCCAAGCGCAACACGACACGTTGTGCGGGCAAGATCGCTTCCGGGCCCAGCAGCAGGTGGTTTGCGCCCACCACCTGGGCTTGCGTGCGACTGTCCAGAAAGCGGGTTTGCATTTGAACTTGGCTGGGCAGGCCGACAAACTGGAACTGCGCCGCATCGGCGGGCGCCTGCACCTCGTCGGCTGGGCTGGCCCGCGGCACCCAACGCACCGCCACCCCAGCCACTCGGGCCTCGGCCCGCGCCGATTCCAGCAACGACGACAAGCGCGCGCCTTCTTCTTCCAGCTTTGCGGCCTCGCCGTCGGGCAGCGCCAGCACCACCAGGCTGACACCCAGCGCAATGATCGCAAAGACCACCAGCAACTCCACCATCGTGAAGCCGCGCGACTTGCTCACGCTGTGCTCACGCTGGCTTCACGCTGAGTCCAAGGCCGGGGCGGTGGCGGGCGCCTACTGCCAGGAACCGATGTCGGCGTTGATGCCCTCGCCGCCGGCCTGGCCATCGGCGCCGAAGCTGAAGACATCGATCTCGCCGCGCACGCCTGGGGGGAGGTATTGATACGGCCGCGCCCAAGGGTCATTGGGCAGCGGGTCGAGATAGGGCGTCCAGTTGGGCGGCACGGCGCCGGCGCTGGGCTTGCGCACCAGTGCGTCCAGGCCCTGCTCGGCGCTGGGATAGCGCTGGTTGTCGAGCTTGTAGCGCTTGAGCGACTGCACCAGTGTGTTGATGTCGGTGCGCGCCGCGGTGGCGCGCGCGTCATCCAGGCTGGCAAACAGGTTGGGCACGATCAGCGCGCCGAGCACGCCGATGATGACCAGCACCACCAGCAGCTCGATGAGCGTGAAGCCGCGCGCCGGCTGACGATGACGTGACGAGGGATCGAGCTTCATGGCGGGGCGCATGGGCGGGCCGGGCAAGGCCGGCGGGGCCGGAACAAGAGGGTGGCTGCATGATAATCGCGCCATGTCAGCACGCTGGTGGACCTTGGGTGTATGGGCACTGGCCGCGGCCGGTGCGCTGTTCTGGGCCTTGAAGATCTTTGTCGTGCCGCCCATGGCGCCGCCGCAAACGCAGCTGGCCGAGCCCGGCGCCGGCCTGCGCGGCGATCTGACGCGGCTGCTGGGCGTCGACCCGCCGCCGCCTGCGGTGGCCGCCGCGGCCGAGGCGGCGCCCGATGCGCGCTTTGCGCTGATC
>JANOLY010000239.1:0-3928 GCA_031420055.1 Burkholderiales bacterium
ATCCGCGGGTTAGCGCCCGGCTCGACACCCTGCTGCTGCTGCAGGCCGACGTCACCCGCAACTCACCCGACGACCGGGCTCTGCTCAAACGCTTCGGCTTGTTTGGCCCACCGGGCATCCTGTTTTTTGACGCGTATGGCATTGCTTTTGTGCAGCGCGGCGCTGTGGTGGTCGATGAGATCGCGCTAGACCAGCACGCGGTGCGTGTCACCAGGGTTGGGCGACAGGCCCAGCATCTGGTTGATCTTGTGCTGGCGCCGCTCGGGCCGGGTGGCCTTGCGAGCAGGCACCGCACGGCCCTCGTGGCGCTGCAACGTGGCTGTAACGGTTTGCTGCGCGGCCATCGCGCGGCGCAGCGTCTGCGCAGCGGGCTGAGCCCGCGCACAAAGGCCCGAACGGGGCTTTGTGGCTGGTGCAGGCCATCCGGCCTGCAAGCCGGATGGCGGACGACGTATGTCGTCGGCCTGGGGGCGCTCTGACCCCAAAACAAAACTCATTCCTGCATCAACTGCGCCAGCCCGATGGGTCCGCTGACTTCGGGCTCGGTCGGTGCGATCCAGGTGCTGCCGGCGGCAGTTGACCAGCGTTGCAGGTCACCATTGGCCAGGGCCCCGGTGATCACCCGGTTCGCCGCCGCCAAAACATCCTGCGCATCGGAGCGTGCGACGTAGCCGATGTTGATTCGCAAGGGGTGCACATAGGCAGCGCGGCGCAGCGCGCTGCCGGGGTGGGTCAGCCGCCAGGCGTCGAAGCGGTCCAGGCTGACCAGCGTCGCGTCGAAGCGGCCGGCGCTCAGTTGATCAAGTGCATCCTCGTTTTGCGACACGCTGACCAGTTGCTGGCGCAGTTTCCCGTTGCGATAAAGCGTGACGACGGTGCCTGACATCGTGCCCGCGGTCACGCCGATGCGCGCATCGCCCGCATCGGCCAGCGTGGCCGACTCGCGCACGGCGTCCCGCACCACCAGCCCCATGGCAACGGCATGGTAGGCGCGGCTCGGCACGAGCGTGCCCAAGGGCACCCAGGGGCGTTGGGGCGGACGCAGCGCGCCCGGGTAGTCGGGCACTCGGGCGGTCGGGCGTGATGGCGCACCGAGGTCGTTGGCGATCAGCGGGAAGCCGCTCGCCAGATCGCACACACCCGACGAGAGCATGGCGTTCACCTGGTGCGACAGCGGCTTGCCGGCGTCGTACTCGGACTCGAACAACACCGTCTTCAACTCTCGCTTGAGCTCGTCGGCGATTGCCCGCGCGATCAGCATGTCCAGCCCGCGGGCCTGCCCTGCGACCTGGTACGAGAGCGGCGCGTTGTCCTGCGCCATGCAAACGGTCAGCGGCTCGGCCCCAGCCGCACCTGCCGCGAGGCAGGCTGCGAGTGAACCGAGCCGTCGAATCAGCCGATTCATCGTCATCGTCATCGTCATCGTCATCATCATCTGAATCTAGGGCTCCTTGCCAGCGCGGCTGCCGACATAGGCCCACAGAAGATTGATCTGCGCTGGCGTCAATGCATCCTTGAACGAAGGCATATTGCCCTTGCCGTTCGTCACGGACCCACGAAACCGCTCTGGATCATCGACCGGAAATCGCCGCAGGTCGTAGACCGTCACGCCGGAGTTGACCATGTTGCGGCCATGGCACTGCGCACAGGTGCGGTGGTACTGCTCGCCGCCCTTCGAGATGTCGTCGGCCCCGAAATGCGGCTGCGCCGACGCGGCCGACGCGATCAACGCGCCGGCCGCCAGGACCGAAGCGACCCGCGCTTGAATCATCGAATCGCAAACGTCCACACCGAGCCGCCCGCGGGAATCTTCGCGTAGCGCTCGTCACCCAGCACGGCCCACACACCGCCGCTGCCAGACAGGATCGACACGTACTGCTTGCCGTTCTGCTGCCAAGTCACTGGCAGGCCGATGATGCCGGAGCCGGTCTGGAACTCCCACAGCTTCTTGCCGGTGTCGGCATCGACCGCGAGGACTTCTCCGGTGGCGGCACCGGTGAACACCAGCCCACCTGCGGTTGACATCGTGCCGGCGATGCTGGGCATGCCCGGCCAGGCCATCCTCCACTTGGTCTTGCCGGTCAACGGATCCATCGCGCTCAGATAGCCGTGCGGTTCGTCCTTCGGCATGATGACGCCGCGCAAGTCAACGCCGAGATACCACTCGCCTTTTTTGTATTCGGGCTTGACGAACTTGACCATCCAGCTCATGTTGAAGGTGTTGGCGTAGGCCAGCTTGGTGGCCGGATTCCACGACATCGGCTGCCAGTTCTTGCCGCCGAGAACCGACGGGAAGACCTCTTCATCGGCACCCGCCCGAATGCGCTTGAACACCTCCGACTCGACCGGGCGGCCGGTGGCCATGTCGATCTTGTCGGCCCAATTGACCTTGACGTACGGGTTGGCCGCCAGCAGCTTGCCGTTGGTGCGATCCAGCACGTAAAAGAAGCCGTTGCGGTTGGCCTGCGCCAGCACCTTGCGCTTGGTGCCGCCAATGTCCATGTCGATCAACATGCCGACTTCCGTCGCGTCGTAGTCGAACGGGTCGTTGGGCGAGAACTGGTAGTGCCAGACGAGTTCGCCGGTCTTGGGCCGAAACGCCAGCACCGAGTCGATATACAGGTTGTCGCCCTTGCGGGCTTCGGCATTCCAGGGTCCGCCGTTGCCGGTGCCCCAATAGACAAGGTCGAGCTCGGGGTCGTAGGCACCCGTCAACCAGGTCGGCGCGCCGCCCTTGGAAGCGGTGTCGCCGGGCCACGTGTCACCACCCTTTTCGTCGGGCGCTGCTGTGGTGTAGGTTCGCCAGAGTTTCTTGCCGGTCTCGGGATCCCAGCCGTCGATGAAGCCGCGGGTGCCGTATTCGCCGCCAGCGATGCCGGTCATCAGCACACCGTTGGCGACCAGCGGCGCACTGGTCATCGCGTGGCCTTCCTTGTAGTCGATGGCCTGAGACTTCCACAATTGCTTGCCGGTCTTGGCGTCGTAGGCGATCACATGCGCGTCGAGCGTGCCGCGGAAGATCTTGCCGTTGTAGATGGCTGCGCCCCGGTTCAACAGGCCGCAGCAGACGTACTTGAAGACGTCGGCGGTGTATTCAATCTCCTGCTTCCAGATCTGGCGACCGGTCAGCGCGTTGATCGCCACGGTGGTGGTGTGGGTCGTCACGTACATGACGCCGTCATGCACGATGGGCTGCGACTCCTGGCCCTGCGGATTGTTCAGGCTGTAGTTCCACACCGGCACCAGCTTGCCAACGTTGGCCTTGTTGATGCCCTTGAGCGGGCTGTAACGCTGGTTCGCGTAGCCCATGCCGTAGGTCAGCACGCTGTTCGTGGCCTTGGCGTTGCCCAGGTCAGCGTCGGTCTGGGCATGTGCTGCCGACCAGGCCCCCAAGGCCAGCGTGAGGGCCAGGGCGATCCGACCGAAGCGGGTGTTTTTCATGATGACTCCATTTCATTGCTCTGCGGTTGAAAACTGATCCAGAAACGTTTAGCTTGCGGCCACTTGCCGCATCGACCAGCAATGGCACAACCTCACCATTGCGGGCCGGCAGGTCGTCCGCTTGGGGTCGACAGGCTTCTTGGCAAAACCAGCTCACGCCAAATTGTACTCACTAGTAGGTTTTTCTTCTACTTGATTTTCTCGCTACTGGAACTTGTTTGGTTCTGTCGCAATAAGGCGATGAGGCTCAGCAAACCGCTGAGTCTGCCGCGGTTTAAATCGCCAGAGAGTAGAACTGGCTGGCTGCGGACGAGGCTGGGTCTTCGGGGACATCGCGCCGCCCTTTGCGGCTCATGTGCATCGTCTCGATCCCCGCGATGAGCACGCGCACGCAGCGAAATTTCTTGAACCCCAGCAGGGGTCTCATCCTGTCGTCAAAACCGAGCGGCAGGTAACCAGCGCTGGCCTATGGCGACAGAACCGCCGC
>JANOLY010000240.1:0-7471 GCA_031420055.1 Burkholderiales bacterium
TATCTTAAGCGAAATAACGTCACCATTGGTGACGTTTCTACGCTCCGTTTATAGTTTCTTCGGGCCGTTGGCGCCACTGACCGGGCCGCAGCTGGATCAACGGGCTGCTGACCAAATTGCCCCCTTCAAGCGACTACACGGCTATCGGCCGCCCCCCTACCGACTCGGCCACGGGCCTGGCCCGTTGAACGCGCGAACTGCGCCGAGCCGTCATGGTCGCGCGGCCAGAGTTCTTTGCCTGGACGGCCCAAGAGCAGCTTGGGTACCCCGCCGGCTACTGCTGCTGCAGCGCCGTCTATTGCGTCACCGCGCCCGGCCCGTTCGCCAGCAGCTCGACGTAAGCCGCGTAGCTGAAGCAGCGGTTCTTCTTCTGGCCGGTGATCTCGGCCAGGATGCCCAGGTCCAGCATCAGCTTCACGGCCAAGGTGGCGGTGGGGAAGGTGGTCTGCAACTTCTGGCGGATCTGCTCGATGGTGAAGCGGGGCATCAGCGGCAGCAGCTCGAACAGACGCAGTGCCACGGCGCCGACACGCGGCGCGGCCAGCAGGCGTTTGCGATCGACGTTGATCAGGCTGGCGACGGCCACGATGCCACGCTCGGCCTCGCAGGCTGCGGCCTGCACGCCGTCCAGGAAGTAGCCGACCCAGCCTTCCCAGTCGCCCTCGCTGCGCACGGCCGACAGGCGCCGGTAGTACTCGGCCTGGTGCTGCCTGAGATAGCTGCTCAAGTACACCAACGGCTCAGGCAGCAGGCCCCAATGCTCCAGCAGGGCGGCGATCAGCAGGCGGCCGATGCGGCCGTTGCCGTCCAAAAAGGGGTGAATGGTCTCGAACTGCACATGCACCAGCGCCACGCGCACCAGCGGTGGCAGGGCCGGTTCGGGGTCGTGGATGAAACGTTCCAGCGCGGCCAGGAGGTCCGGCACCTGTTCGGGCGGCGGCGGCACGAACACGGCGCGGCCGGGGCGCGCGCCGCCGATCCAGTTCTGCGACCGCCGCAGCTCCCCCGGCTGCTTGCCTGCGCCGCGGGCACCGTTGAGCAGCAGCCGGTGCGCGTCGCACAGCAGTCGCACCGAGATCGGCAGGCCCGTGTGGCTGCGCAGGTTGTCGCGCACCAGGCGAAAGGCGCGCAGGTAGTTGGTGACCTCTTGCACGTCGTCGGTGTTGCTCACCGCCTGGCCTGCTTCTTCGTCGAAGAGGTCGGCCAGCGTGGCCTGGGTGCCTTCGATCTGCGAGGTCAGCAGCGCTTCTTTGCGCACCGCGCTGTAGAGCAACCAGTCGACCGAAGGCACCAGCCCGGCCACGCCAGTCAGGCGCGCCAGCGCCATCTCGGCGCGCTGCGTGGCGACCTGGTAGCTTTCAGCCGCCAACGGTGGCGCGGCAGGTGGCAGCGGCTTGGGCACGAAGGCCCGCACCTCCTCGCCCAGCGTGGTGATGGTGACGGTGGTGCCAGTGCTGCGCATCACATGAAAGCATACTTGAATACGACGCCATCAAATTGATGAATTCTTTAATTTAAAGCCCGGCTCTGAAAGCGGTCTTGCTCAGGGGCCTGTTGTGGCATCTGTCGTCGTCACGCCCACCGACCCGTGCCCGCAGCCACCAACGGCACTTGGTCTATCCCCCGTGCGGCGACCCCGGCAAACCCGTTCAGCCGCGCTGGGCGGACTCGCCCGCGGCGCGCCCGTCGTCTTCGCGGTCAGGCTCGAACGCATCGGCGCCCATGCGGCTGCGCCGGCGCAGCACCAGCACCAGCGCGGCGCCGCCACCCAGCAGCAGCGCCGCCGGGCCGTACCACAGCACCCAGGTGGTGGGTTTGACAGGAGGACGGTAGAGCACGAAGTCGCCGTAGCGGTCGGTCATGTAGCGCATGACTTCTGCGTCGCTGCGGCCTTGCCTGAGCATGTCGCGCACCTGGTTGCGCAGGTCCACGGCCAGGTCGGCGTTGGACGCGGCGATGGTCTCGTTCTGGCACACCAGGCAGCGCAGCTCGTTGGCCAGACGCATCACGCGCGCCTCCAGCACCGGGTCGGCCGTGGCCGGTGCAGCCTCGCGGGCCACAGCAGGCAGCGCGGCCAATGCCAGCCACAGCGCAAGGGCCGCACCGGCGGCGCGAACCCATGGCGTTGCAGCCGCGTACCAGGGGTCAACCTTGGGCATTCAGGTCTTTCAGCAGCGGCTCGATCTTGCGGCGGAGCACTTCCGGTGTGAGCGGCCCGGTGTGCTTGAAACGCACGATGCCCTGGCGGTCGATGATGAAGGTCTCGGGCACGCCGTAGACCCCGAAGTCGATGCCCACGCGGCCGTCGGCGTCGACCAGCGTGGCGCGGTAGGGGTTCCCCAGCTTGGCCAGCCAATCGGCGGCGGCCGGGCGGGCGTCCTTGTAGTTCAGGCCGTACACCGGTACCAGCTGGCGGCGCGCAATGTCGATGACCAGCGGATGCTCGTCGCGGCACGGCGCGCACCACGAGGCCCACACATTGAGCATCCACACCTTGCCCAGCAAGTCTTCGCGGCTGACTTGCTGGCCGGCATCGTCCAGCCGCGGCAACGTGAAAGCGGGGGCGGGCTTGCCGATTAGCGGGGACGGCACCTCCCGCGGGTTCAGGCCCAGCCCGACGCCCAGGAACAGCAGAATGGCCGCGAAGATGGCCAGCGGCAACAAGAAGCGCAGGTACTTCATGGCGCTGCGGTCGAGGCCGACGCGGCCTCACGCGCCGCGGCCGTGGAGCGCGCGCGGTAACGCCGGTCGGTGACGGCCCATATGCCGCCCAGGCCCATCAACAGGCAGCCGAACCAGACCCACGACACAAAGGGTTTGACCCAGATGCGCACCAGCCACTAGTCGCCTTCGATGACTTCGCCCATCTGCACGAACAGGTCGCCCTGGATGCGCGAATGGATGGCGGCCTCGGTCATGGGGTTGCGCTGCACGCGGTAGACACGCTTTTCGGGGTACATGTCAGACACCGCCTGGCCGTCGCGCGTGACGACGAGGTGCCCGCGCATGGCCTGGAAATTGGGGCCTTGCACGGCCTGCGCACCCATGTAGGTGAAGGTGTAGCCGCGCACGGTGGTGCTGTCGCCGGGGTTCATGGCCACGTCGCGCTCGATGTCGTAGGTGCCCACCATGGTGACGCCGAACACGAACACCGCCACGCCCACATGCGCCAGCATCATGCCCACCGTGGCGCGCGGCAGCTGCCCCAGCCGGTGCAGCACGTTGGCGCGCACGCCGCCGGCCGGGCGCACGCGCTCCCACAACTCGGCCGCCACGGAGGTGAGGATCCAGAACGTCATCAGCAGGCCCACGACCGAGCCGAAAGTCATCTCGCCGCCCACCCACGCGCCCAGCGCCGCCGTGACCACGGTGACGCCCGCGGCCCAGCGCAGCCGCTTGGCCAACGCAGGTACCTCGTCGTTCTTCCAGCGCGCCAACGGGCCCACACCCATGAAGAACACCAGCACGGCCATGATCGGCACGAACACGGCGTTGAAGTACGGTGGGCCGACGGATATCTTGCCCAGCCCCAGCGCGTCCAGGATCAGCGGGTACAGCGTGCCCAGCATCACCGCGCCGGTGGCCACCACCAGCAGCACGTTGTTGGCCAGCAGCATGGTCTCGCGCGACAGCATCGAGAAACGCGCGCCCAGGCCGACACTGGGAGCGCGCCAGGCGAACAGCGCCAGCGCCGCGCCCACCGTGATGGCCAGCATCACCAGAATGAACAGGCCGCGCGTGGGGTCGCTGGCAAAGGAATGCACCGATGTGATGACGCCCGACCGAACCAGGAAGGTGCCCAGCAGCGACAACGAATACACCATGATCGCCAGCAGCACCGTCCACGACTTGAAGCTGCCGCGCTTTTCAGTCACCGCCAGCGAATGGATCAAGGCCGTGGCCACCAGCCAGGGCATGAACGAGGCGTTCTCCACCGCGTCCCAGAACCACCAGCCGCCCCAGCCCAGTTCGTAGTACGCCCACCAACTGCCCAGGGCAATGCCGAAGGTGAGGAAGGCCCAGGCGACGGTCACCCAAGGCCGGCTCCAGCGCGCCCATTGCGAATCGAGGTTGCCGCCGATCAGCGCCGCCACGGCGAAGGCGAAGGCCACCGACATGCCGACGTAGCCCATGTACAGCATGGGCGGGTGAAAGATCATGCCCGGGTCTTGCAACTGCGGGTTGAGGTCGCGGCCGTCCAGCGGCACGGGCGTCAGCCGCTCGAAGGGGTTGGAGGTGAGTAGCACGAGGAGCAAGAAGCTCAGCGTCAACAGGCCCATCACCGCCAGGATGCGCGACAGCACCGCCTGCGGCAGCTTGCGGCTGAAGTGCGCCACGGCCCAGGCCCAGCCGGCCTGCATCAACAACCACAGCACCAGCGAGCCCTCGTGGCTGCCCCAGGACGCCGCCACGCGGTACATCACCGGCAGCGCGCTGTTGGAATGCGAGACCACGTTGAGCACCGAAAAGTCGTTGCGCACGAAGCTGGTCATCAGGCACAACCAGCTGAAAACGATCAGCCCCAGCAGCACGTTGGTGGCCGGCACGGCCACAGCCATCAGGTCGGCGCGGCCACGCTGTGCGCCCACCAGCGGCACGATGCCCAGCACCAGCGTGACACCCACCGCCAGCCACAGCGCGAAGTGGCCCAGTTCGGGGATCAAGGCTTCTTCTCCGGGATGACCTGCTCGGCCACGGCCGGCTCCAGCCGCGACTGCCCGCGCTGGGCGCTCTTGATGGCGGCGGCGGCTTCGGGCGGCATGTAGTTCTCGTCGTGCTTGGCAAGCACCTCGCGGGCCATGAACACACCGTCCTTGAGCTGGCCCTGGGCGACCACGCCCTTGCCTTCCTGGAACAGGTCGGGCAACACACCTTGGTAGCGCACGGCCACCGTCTTGGCCGTGTCGGTGACAGTGAAGTTCACATGCAGGCCGTCGCGCTTGACGGTGCCGGTCTGCACCATGCCACCGATGCGGAAGGTGCGGTTGGCCGGCGCCTCGTCGGCCGACACCTGGGTGGGCGTGTAGAAGAACACCATGTTGCTTTGAAAGGCGTTCATCACCAGCGCCGTAACGGCGCCAGCGGCCAACAACAGGCCCGCAGCCAGGGTCAGGCGTTTGTGGCGGAGCTTCATGGGGGAGTCCTTGTCGATCCTTGCCCGCGCGGCAAGCGGCTGCGCATCAGGCGAAAGGCGTATTGCACCATGACAGGCCCAACCCGAACGGTCGCCCCGACATCAACCCGGTCTTTGCAAACGGCCGCGCAGCCCCATATTCCCTGATCACTTCCCTGAGGCTGAGCGAAATGACCGGTGTTGT
Source organism: Burkholderiales bacterium (assembly GCA_031420055.1). Classification (GTDB taxonomy): domain Bacteria; phylum Pseudomonadota; class Gammaproteobacteria; order Burkholderiales; family Burkholderiaceae_C; genus Rubrivivax. The sequence continues at coordinate 5,319 of JANOLY010000240.1, forward strand.
GTTGTGGGTTCTGAGCATTGCGCTCATCGCGGCAGGCGTTGCCGGCACGGTGCTACCCGCCCTGCCGGGAACGGCCCTGGTGCTGGGCGGCATCATGCTGGGCGCGTGGGTGGACGACTTCACCCGCGTCAGCGTGGGCACGCTGGCGGTCATCGCCGCCATCGCCGTGTTGGCCTGGGTGCTGGACTACGTGGCCGGCCTGCTGGGTGCACGGCGTGCTGGCGCCAGCCGCCAGGCGCTGATCGGTGCGGCGCTGGGCACCGTGCTCGGGCTCTTCATGGGCCTGGTCGGCGTGCTCTTCCTGCCGCTGGTGGGCGCCGCGGTGGGCGAGTACCTGGCCCGCAAGAACCAGCGCCAGGCGCTGACCGTGGGCGTGTCGACCTGGCTGGGCATCATGGCCGGGCTGGTGGCCAAGGTGGTGTTGGCATTTGTGATGATCGGGATCTTTGTCGTCGCGCTGCTGGTGTAGACGATTGCGCTGAGGGGCCAGACGCCGCTGGGCGCCGGGCGATGTCCGCTTCGGCGAAGATTGAACTGACGAAGTCGACGAGCGGTCACCCGGCTTGGACGCGCATAGCTGCCCTTGCGGCGTTTGAACGCTTGGGCGACGACGTGATCGCGAGCATCTCCAGGCGATGGTGAGCCATGCTGGGCGATGCTACGTCGGTCTCGATTTTGCCAAGAAGGTCTTCCAAGTTCACGGCATCAACGAACACTGCCAGACCGTGCTTCGCAAGCAATATTGGCGTGACCAGGTTGGTGCATTCTTCGCCGATTTCCCTGTGCCCCTGGTCAGCGTGGAGGCCTGCTCGAGTGCCGATTGCTGGGTGCGTTCGTCTGCCAGACCTCAGCTCTTCTTGCTGGCGCGGGCGTGGGCTTCCATGCCGCCGCGGGCCTTCCACTCGTTGTAGCCACCGTGCAGCAGGCGCACGTTCTCGAAACCGTCCATGCGCAGCGCCATCGCCACCTGCCCGGCAAACGAACTGGTGTTGCAGTAAACGAGGATGGTTTTGTCCTTGGGCAGCTTGGCGCGCTGGGCGAAAACCTGGCGCCACTCGATGTTCACGGCACCGGGAATATGGTCCTGGGTGAACTGGCCGGCGTCGCGCACGTCCGGCACGAAGAGACGCTTGTAGTCTTCTGCCGGAATCTGCTCGGCCATGATCGTGCCGCTGTTGGCGTCGACGAAGTCGAAGTAGCCCTCAATTGCGTTGGCGGTGGTCTTGTCGGCCTGGGCCTGCGCGGCGATGGGCAGACAAGCGGCGGCGGCCAGCGCCAGGGTCAGGGTCAGTGCGAGTCGAAGTCGGGGCATGTGGGTCTCCAGGGGTTGCAATTCTTTGGTTCGTGACCTGCAGGGCTGGCCGTCATGCCTCTTCGAGCCAGTCGTCGACTGTGTCGGCCCGATCCAGCCAGCGCACCACCTCGGCCGCCATGGGATGGTTCACGGCCAGATAGCGCTGGCGCAGTCGCAGGCGTTCGTCGCCCAGCTCATCGATGCCGCGATCCTGGAGCGCGTGCAGGTCTTCCTCGAGCATCGCCGCGAGCTCGGCGCCTGCCAGTGCGCGCGCGGCGTCGCGGAAGGCGCGCATGTAGGCATAGGCCGGCCCCTCGCGGTAGCTGGCCACCAGCGTAGCGGCGGGAATCAGGCTCAAGTGCGGCTGCAGCGCCGGGTTGATGGCATGCGCCGCGATGTAAGACCCGATCGCACTCGGGCGCCCCGTGAATCCGCGCAAGTGCAGGAAGCGGGACATCTGCGGACCGTCGTTGACGGGGTAGTTGTCCCACAGGGTCGGCTTGCGTCGCAAGGACTCGGCCACGCGCGCCAGGTGGCCGGCGCCGATCTCGCGGGCGCAGATCTCTTCGCCCGTCCAATAGACGCCGACGCGGGGATCGAGCCTGCGCCCCAGGTCATCGAGGTAACCCGCAGGGCGTTCGCCGAAGACGACATCCAGCATCCTGTCGTCGGAGTAGTAGGTCGGGCACATCACGACCCGGCTGGCGCGGGTGCTTGCCAGCGCGGCGTGCACGATCTCGGCCTCCCGTGCCGCCAGGTCCGGCACATCGCCCCGCGTGTCGTCGAAGAGGATCGCAAGATCGTCGATGCCGATCTCGTCGAGTGCCTGGAGCTTGGCGAAGAAGTCCGCCTTCGCGGG
>JANOLY010000241.1:0-5971 GCA_031420055.1 Burkholderiales bacterium
GCGACCACTTGGCAGATTCGTCGCCGCAGCCATCGACTTCGCCGGGGCCGGCGGCGAGCAGCCGCATGGTCTTCAGGTCGAAGCGTTGCTGGCGCTTCGGGTGTCCCCTGGGCAGTTGCCGGGGCGGCACCAGGCCGAAGCTGATCTGGTCGTTCTCGTCGATGCCGGCGTTCCACAGCGTGCGCCCGGCGCCGCGCAGTGTGGCCCGGGCCTCGCCAACGCGGTGGGCGGGGCTCCAGAAGTGCAGCGCCTGGTTGTCGCCGCCGCTGCTGATGGCCGTGCCGTCTGCGCACCAGGCCACCGCGGCGATGCTGTCGTCATGGCCGTAGTAGGTGCTCTTGATGACAAAGGCGCCGCCGGCGGTGTCGTACACAGTCACGGGCACGGTGCGAAAGTTGGGCCGGCCGTCGGCGTGAAAGCCCGCGATCAACTGGCTGCCCGTGGGCGAAAAGGCCAGGGCCCAGGGGCTGGACTCGGTGGGCTTGCTGGCCACCAACCTGCCCTGGTGGTCGTGGCACAGCACCGGCGCGGGCGGCTGGCCGGCGCTGTGGCGGCCGGCTACGGCGGCAAAGGCGGGGCTCAAGGCCAGCGTCGCCGGCGCGATGGGCCCGTCGGTCAGCACGCTGTGTTGCGCGCTCAACTGCCCGCTGGGCGACAGCTGCACCCAGCACAGCCGCCCGACGGCGTGGCCGCTGCGTTGCAGCGCCGAGGTGGCGACGACGATCGCCGCATCACGGCCGCGCTGCCGAGCGGCTGGCACAAAGCGCGCGGCCACAGGTGCGTCGTCGGCGCCCGCGCAGGCATCCAACGCGGCGGCGCCGGCAGCGGCCGGCGCTGCCCCGAATCCGGCGCGCAGCAGCTCGGCCCAGGCATAGGTGTGCAGCGTGGCGCGGCAGCGCTTCACGCCCGCGCTGCAAGCAGCCACCAGCAGCCAGCGGCCGTCGGGGCTGAAGTCCAGGTCGACCCAGCGCCCGGCGTGGCTGAACGCGGCCTGCAGATTGCCCGTGGCCAGATCAAACACCTGCAACTCGGTGTTCAGGGCCGGGCGGCGGCCTGGCGCGGTGACCCGCCACGACTTCAGTGCAGCGACCCAGCGGCTGTCGCGGCTGATGGCAAAGCGCAGCACCTGGCCGTGGCCGGGCGTGTCGTCCACGCCGGGGCCGATCTGCCCGCGCAGCACGCGCAGGCTTTGGCGTGTGGCGAGGTCCCAGACGCGCAAGGTGCAGTCGCCGGCGCTCACCAGCGTGCGGCCGTCGGGCGTGACCTGCAACTGCCGCACGGGGCCCGTGTGTTGGCCGGTCTCCAGCCGCAGCCAGGCCTCGAAGGGGCGGGTGTCGGCCGCGCGCGCCGCGCCGCTACTGGCGTGGCTGAAGTCGGCAGTCACGGCGTGTCTGCGTCGAGCAGCGCGCGGTGCTCGGCGATGAGCAGGAACTCGCGCCGTGTGGTGGTGTCGGCAATGCGTTCGCTGCGCAGGCGCAACTCGGCGCGGGCGCGCGCCAGCAGCGCAGCAGCCCGCGCGTCGCCGCACGCCGCCAGCACGCGGTGGCAGCTGCCGTGCAAGCGCAGCGGCAGACAGGGCCCGGTGCTGTTGCTCGGCTCCTGTATCAGCGTCTGCAACAGGCCCTGCACGACCACCAGCGCTTGTCCTGCAGCATCCGGGCCGCTGCCGGCCAGCAGCAGTTCGGCGCGCGCGGCCTGCACTTCCAGCACCGTCAACGACTCGCCCAATTCAGTGGCGATGGCGCCGGCCGCGTCCAGGGCTTGCTGTGCCTGGGCATGCTGGCCCAGTGCGGTGAGGATCAGGCCGCGATGAAGCTGCGTGCTGCCTTCGGTGGAACGCAGGCCGATTTCGCGCGCGATGGACAGGGCCAGGCTCATGGTTTGCAGGGCTTGCTCAGTCTGGCCGAGAGCGAATTCCGCCAGGGCGATGTCTTCCAGCACGATGGCCTCGCCGCGCCGCGAACCCCCGGCACGCAGCAGCAACAGCGACTGCGCGGCCACGGCCAGCGCCTGCCGGTACAGCCCCAGTTCACGGTGGGCCTCGGCGCGGTTGGTCAGCGCAGCGCCTCGCTGTACGGGCTCGTTGATGTCGGCAAAGATGGCGGCGGCCTGTTCGGCGTACACGCCGGCCTGGACGAAGTCGCCCGACACCAGGCAGGCGCTGCCCATGTTGTTCAGCGCGACGGCCTCGCCCGAGCGGCAGCCGATCTTGCGTGCGATGCGCTGGGCCTGTTCGTAGCGGGCCACGGCCGCGCCGAACCGGGCCTGCGCCTTGGCGATCACGCCCAGGTTGTTCAGCAAGTCAATCTCGCGGCGGGCGTCGCCGGCTGGCTGCACGAGTAGCAGTGCCTGCTCCATCAAGCCCTGCGCGGCGGCGTAGTCGCCGGCATGCCACTGCAGCAGGCCCAACTGGGTGAGCGCGTTGTATTCGCCGCGCAGATACTGCTTCTGGCGCGTGAGCGACAGCGCGTGTTCCAGGTGCCGCTGCGCTGCGGCGGCCTGGCCGGCATAGAACATGGCGCGGGCTTGCAGCAGCACGGCGTCAACCAGCAGCTCCGGCGCCTGGCGCAGCGCCTGGGCGTTGGACTCGATGGCCAGGATAGCGGCCTGCGCGCTGGCCTGCGCCGCGGCGTAGTCGCCGATGTCGCACTCCAGCTTGGCGCGCCGTGTGGCCACGCGGGCGCGCCACAGCAGGCTGTCGTCCAGGTCGCCGACCAGGCCGTCCAGCTCGGCCAGGTCGCGCCGGCGTGCATCGTGCCGGCCCAGCAGGTCCAGCACCGACTCACGCTGCAGCAGCACATCGGCCCGGGTGCGCAGCTCGGCAGTCGTCATCAATTCCAGCGCCTGGCCGAAGTAGTCCAGCGCCTGATCGTTGGCGTAGGCCGCCGCAGCCTGTTCGCCGGCCTTGCACAGGTAGTGGCGGGCCTTGTCGCGCACCTCGGCGCGTGTGTAGTGGTGCGCCAGCTGCGGCGCCAGCAGGCCCAGGCGGTCGGGGTAGCCCGCTTCGAGAAACCGCGCGTACTGGCCATGCAGTTGCACACGCGTGGCGTAGGCGATGCTCTCGTAAGCCACCTGTTGCGTCACCAGGTGCTTGAACAGGTAGCTCAGCTCGGGCTCGGGGGACTCCATCGGCGTCAAGCCCAGCCGGTCCAGCTCGGCCAGGTCTTGCTTCAGCCCGGGCAGCGTGCCCAGCGCCGGGCAGTAGTCGTGCAGATCGGCAGCGCGAAAGACGCGGCCGATGATGCTGGCCACCTTGATCGACAACTGCTGCGAAGACGCCAGCTGGTCGATGCGGCTGAGCACCAGGCTGTGCAGGCTGCTCGGCAGGTCCAGCGCCGCCAGCGCGGCGCTTCTGCGCGGGTCGATGCCGCGGTCGTGCAGGTAGTTCAGCAACTCCTCGACATAAAAGGGGTTGCCTTGGGCCAGCCCGTTGACGCGTTCGATCAAGGCCGCGGGCACGGCGCCAGCGCGCTCGGGAAACAACTGCGACAGCTTGGCGCGAATCACCTGCTCGGTGCCCGGCGCGTCCAGGCCGCCCAGGTTGATCTGCACAAAACCGGGCAGGGCTTGCAGGCGCTGCGCGGGCGACTGCAGTGGCGTCGCGTCGGGCGGGCGGTAGCTCAGCAGCAGCAGCACGGGCAGGGCCTGGATGGCGCGCGCCACGCGCTCCAGCAGGTCCATGGACACCGGGTCGATGAAGTGCAGGTCCTCCAGCACCAGCAGCAGGCCACCGCCGTCCTCGGCGGCTTCACGGGCGGCCGAGGCCAGGCAGCGCACGAGCACGGTTTCCAGCAGCGCCTTGCGGTCCTCGGGCTGTAGGGCGCGGGTGAAGTCGTTGTCGGGCAGGTCCAGGCCGAGCACGCTGTCCAGCAGGGGCAGGGCGTCGAGGTGCTCAGGTGCGTGCTCTTGCAAGGCCGACTCGACGGCGCGCAGTTGCCGGCGCAGGGGCACCCCCGGATCGGTGTCGAAGAAGGCCCGCCACACCGGCTGCCAGGCCAGATAGGGCGTGCCCAGGGCGTCGGGCTGGCAGGCGCTTCCGTAGCCGACAAAACCACTGCGCCGCGCCAGGCTGATGCCTTCGGCCACCAGGCGCGATTTGCCCATGCCGGCTTCGGCACTCAAGGCCACGATCCGCCCATGGCCCTGGCGTGCGGCAGCCAGCCGTTCGGCCAGTTGCTGCGTGGGCGCCTCGCGCCCGATCATCGGCAATGCATACACCGGCTCTTGCAGCCGGATCGCCCTTTGCTGGCGCAGACCCAGCACGGCAAACACGGCCAGCGGCTCGGCCTTGCCCTTCACCTGCAGCGGGGGCCGGGCCTCGAGCGAAAACTCGTCGGCCACGGCGTTGCGCACGCGGCCCGAGATGAGTGTCTCGCCACTGGTGGCCGTGCTCATCAGCCGCGCGGCAAGGTTCACGTCGTCGCCCATCGCGCCGAAGGACTGCCGCGTGCGGCTGCCATAACCACCCACGCGCATGGTGCCGTTGCTCAGCCCGATCTGCAGCGCGCCGGGCCCGTCTTTGAAGGCCTGTTGCAGGGCCAGCGCCGCGCGCAACGCACGGCAGGCATCGTCCTCGTGCACCTGTGCCGCGCCGAAGGAGCCGTACATGTAGCTGCCCTTGTCGCCGACGATCAACTCCAGCAGCACGCCGCCATGGCGCTGCAGGATCCGCTGCGTCGTTGACACCAGCGTGTCCAGGGTCTCGCGCGCGCTCTCGTCGTGCTCGTAGTCCAGCCCGCTGAAGCGCACGAACAGCGCGGTGGCCGGGCGCAGGTCGGTGGCGAACAGGCCTTGACCCGAGGCTTCGCGTTCGTGCACAAAGGGCAGTACCCAACAGCGCAGCAACGCGTTGGCCGGTGGCGGCACGGGCTCGCGCACGACGCGCTGGGCGGGGCTGCCGGTCTGGTCGCGGCCCCAGGCCGGGTCCAGCACCTGGAAGCGGTCGCCCGCACCGGTGTCCGTGTCTGTTTCCGCCCGCCGCACTTCACCGGCCGACCAGCCCAGGGCGGCCGCGGTGGTGTCGTCGATCAACACCTCGCCGGCGCGGGCCAGATGCTCGCCCTGCGCTGCCCTTGCCACGCTGGCGCCGGCCAGCACGTCGATGAACTGGACCTGCGGGCAACCCACGGCCAGGCGGCGGGCCGGGCCGGTGCTGAGTGCGACCTTCACGCACAGATCGGGCATGGCCCGCATGCGCGTTTGCATGGCCTGGGCGCAGCAGGCGGCGCGCAGGGCGCACGCCGGCTCGCTGGCGTCGAACCAGCAGGTGATGGCGTCGCCAGAGAAGCAGATCACGGTGCCGCCAAAGGACTCGATCTCGCTGATCAGCGCGTCATAGACCTCGTTCACGCGCTGCGACAAGGCCTCGATGCCGCGGCGCGCGCCCAGGCTGCGGGTGAGGCTTTCGGTCAGCGCGGTGAAGCCGGAGATGTCGGCGAACAACACCGTGCCTTGGGTCCGCTCGGGCAGTGCCACGCCCGTGACCAGCGCGCGCAGCCGGTCTTGGGGGATGTAGCTGTGCAGGGCCACGGCCTTCAGCTCGTTGCGTTGGCGCCCAGATCACGCCCCAGCCAGGCCGCGCCGCGCACGCCCGAGGCGTCGCCATGCAGGCTTTGCAGCAGTCGCGTGCGCGGTGGGTCGGTGGTGCCCGAGAACACCCAGCGTGCCCAAAGCGCCGGCACTTGGGTATACAAGTGCGGCATGCGCGACAGGCCGCCGCCCAGCACGATCACGTCCGGGTCCAGCAGGTTGATGACGCTGGCCAGCGCGCGCGCCAGGCGCGACACGTGGCGGTCCAGCGTGGCGCGGCAAGCGGTGTCGCCGGCGGCGGCCGCGGCGACAATGGCCTGGCCATTCAAGGCCTGGCCGGTGACGTGTTGATGGTCGCGCGCCAGGCCGCTGCCGCTGACCAGGCTTTCGATGCAGCCGCGCTGCCCGCAGTAGCAGTCGAAGGCGGGGTCTTCGCTGGGCA
>JANOLY010000242.1:0-9958 GCA_031420055.1 Burkholderiales bacterium
CCAACACGCCGCCCAGCGGCACGCCGGTCTGCTTGATCGAGAACACCAGCGACAGGCGCTCTGGTGAGGTGCTGCGCGCCAGCAGGTGCGAACTGGCCGGCGTGATCGGCCCGTAGCCCAGGCCGATCAAGACCGCGCCCAGGGCCACGGCGGGCAGCCAGGGCAGCGCACACAAGGCCAGCCCCAGGGCGCACAGCAGCAAGCCGATCTGGCTGATGCGGATGGCGCCCAGCCGCGCCACTGCCGAGCCCGCGGCCAGGCTGCCGGCCATCGCGCCCAAATAGGCCAAGGCCACGTAAACGCCCATGCTGGTGGTGGGCAGCTGGAGCGCGCGACCGACCTCCGGCGCCATCACCGGCAGCGTGAGCAAGGCCATCGAGACGATGGCCTGGATCGCCAACGTGACGGACAGACTAAGCCAGGGTTTGCTCATGTCGCCGCCAAGCTGCGAAGGTGTGTGACCACCAGGCTGACCTTCACGCCCCCACAGAACCGGTGAACGTGCCGCCGCTGTCGACGCCGACGCGATACTTCACCGAATTCAAATGCCTTGTTGGGATGGGCGTGAGGGACATGGAAGTTTCAGCCTTTCCGCCGCGTCCCAGACCCCTGGATCTTGACGTGCGCCTCACGCTCGATCAGCTCGACGATGCGCGTGAAGTCACCGTCACCCAGCTCGGCGGCGGCATGCTCCCATACCTTGTCGACTGCCGTACCGATCGAGAACGGCACCTTGAATTCGTCGGCGAACTGCTTGCAAAGGCGAACATCCTTGTGCAACAGTACGGTGCGAAAGCCGAAGTTGAAGCTGCGGTCCAGCACGGAGCGCGGGAACTTGTCGGTGGTGGCGGTGTTTCGTCCGCTGCCGGCGTTGAGCACGTCCAGCATCACGCAGGCGTCTAGCCCGGCCTTCACGCCCAGCGCCATCACCTCGGCGGTGGCCGCCATCGCAGTGGCGGAAAGCTGGTTGTTGAGCAGCTTCATCGCCTGACCCTGACCCGGCTTGTTACCCACAAGGAAGACCTTGCCTAGGCGCTCCAGCAGCGGCTTGGCGCTCGCGAAATCCGCCTGTGCGCCGGAGACCATGATGGCCAGCGTGCCCTTGGCAGCACCCGTTACGCCGCCACTCACCGGCGCATCCATGAACGCGATGCCGCTGAGTGCCAGATGCTCCGCAGCCGCGATGGCAGTGGTGGGGCCCGTGGTGGACAGATCGATCACCAGCTTGGCACGGCTGCCCATGGCGATCCCGTCCTTGCCTTCAACCACGGCACGCATGGCGCTGGGGGTGGGCAGGCTCATCAGGATCACGTCGACGCGGTCCGCGAGTTCGCGCGGCGACGCCGCGACGTTCGCGGGACCGCCAGCGAAACCCTCTGCATGTTCGCGGCGCAGGTCGTGCACGACGAGCGAAAAAGATGCGTCGCGCAGCCGCGTGGCCATGGGGTGGCCCATATTACCCAGGCCGATGAATCCGATAACGGTCGTCAATTTTTGGCTTCTTTCCTTGATGGGAAGGCGGCGCCTCAGCGCAGCACAAATGGGTTGGGCACGTCGTTGCCCATATCGATCCAGACGCATTTGGTCTGCAGATACTCTTTGATCATCTCCATGCCGCTTTCGCGCCCGATGCCTGATCTCTTGTAGCCGCCGAATGGTGCCATGTAGCTCACTGCGCGGTATGTATTGATCCACACGGTGCCGGCCTCCAGCCGCTTGGACATGGTCAGCGCGCGGGCGATGTTCTCGGTCCACACGCCAGCGGCCAGGCCGTAGGGCAGGCTATTGGCGATCTGCACCGCATCGTCCTCATCATCGAACGGGATCGCTGCCAGTACGGGGCCGAACACCTCCTCCCGCGCGACTTCCATCTCCGGGGTGACGTTGCTGAACACCGTGGGCTGCACGAACCAGCCATCTCCGCACTCGACGTTGGTGGCCGGGCCGCCGCCCAAAAGGCATGTGGCTCCCTCGCGCTTGGCGCCCTCAATGTATCGCAGCACTTTGTCGAACTGCTGGCGCGTGGTGACCGGACCCACCTGGGTGGCCGGGTCGTTCGGGTCGCCGATGCGGGCGATTCGTGCCATCTCGACAACCTTGCCTACGACCTCGTCGTAGATCTGGCGCTGCACCAGCAGACGAGATCCCGCCACGCAGGTCTGGCCCGTGGCCGCGAAGATACCGGAGATCACCCCCTTGACTGCGTTATCGATGTTTGCATCGGCGAAGACGATGTTGGGGGACTTGCCACCCAGCTCCAGGGTCACCGGCTTCAAGCCTTTGGCTGCCAATTCCGCAACCCGTACGCCACCAGCCTCGCCGCCCGTGAAGGCGACCTTGGCCACCAGCGGATGCGTCACCAGCGGCTCGCCTACGTCCTTGCCGAAACCGGTGACTACGTTCAACACGCCCGGGGGGAATCCCGCTTCGGCCATCAGCTTGACGAATTCGAGCGCCGAAACCGAGGCGAATTCCGATGGCTTCCACACCACCGTGTTACCCGCCGCCAGCGCGGGTGCGAGCTTCCACGCGGCTAGCAGAAGAGGTGAGTTCCACGGTGTGATCGCGGCTATCACGCCCAGCGGCTCATACTCGGTGAACGTGAACATCTTGGCCTTGTCTACCGGGATCACCGAGCCCTCGATCTTGTCAGCCAAGCCGCCGTAGTAATGGAACCACTGCGGGATGTAACGCACCTGGGCCTGCATTTCGGCCAGCAGCTTGCCGTTATCGCGCGTCTCGATGCGGCCCAGCCGCTCGGCGTTCAGCGCGATCAGATCGGCCAGCTTACGCAGCAGCGCACCGCGCGCCGTTGCCGTGATGCCGCGCCAGTCTGGCGACTTGAACGCCTGGTGCGCGGCCTGTACGGCGCGCTCGACGTCCGCTGCGCCACCCTTGGCAACCATCGCCCAGGGCTTGCCGGTGTAGGGATCGAAGGATTCGAAGTAGTCGCCGCCTGCCGGTTTGCACAGCTGCCCTCCGATGTAGAGGTCGAATTTTTCCACGATGTTCAGCCTTTCGCGTTTGCAGCGTCCTGTTCTGCGAACACTTCCTTGGCCATCCGGAACGCGTCCACAGCTACGGGGATGCCAGCGTAGACACCGGCCTGCAGGAAAGCGCCACGGATCTCTGTCTTCGAGCAGCCGTTCGTGAGCGCGCCACGCAGGTGGATCTTCAACTCGTGTGGCCGGTTCAGCACGGCGAGCATCACCAGGTTGAGTAGGCTGCGCGTCTTGCGCGGGAGGTCGTCGTTCGTCCAGATCGTTCCCCAGCAGTATTCCGTTACCAGGTCCTGCAGCGGGCCGCTGAACTCGTCCTTGTCTGCCAGTGCCTTGTTGACGTAGTCAGCGCCAATGACGGCCTTGCGAACCTCGAGGCCTCGCTCGTACATGTCGTTGTTCATCTCTTCTAACTCCTTTATTGATCGGACAATCAGGCGGACCCGAGTTGGGCGTCACGCCAGGTCTTCAATTCATGCCACGGCACCAGTACCATTTCACGCGCATCGTGGAACTGCTCGAAAGCCGCCTGGGCGTGGTCGTCAAGGGCAAGGACGCCTGAATGGCGTCGCCTCTCAGATCACACCGTCGCGAGCCAGGGCCCGCAGGTCGACCGGCTCCAGGCCGAGCACCTGCCCGAACACTTCATCGTTGTGCGAGCCCAGGGCGTCGCCCAACCAGTTGATCCTGCCCGGCGTGGCCGACAACTTGGGCACCACACCCGGAACCGCCAACTCTCCAATTCGTGAGGGGACAGTGCGGATGTTCTCGCGCGCCTGGTACTGCGGGTCTTCGAAGATGTCGGCAATGCTGTAGATCAGGCTGGCCGGCGTACCGGCCTTCTCGCAGCGCGCGAGCACATCGGCGCAGTCCAGCGTGGCCACCCAGTCGGCGACGATGCCGTTCACGGTGTGGCGTGCCACCAGCCGCTTCTCCTTAAGGCCGTACTGGTCGGCACGCGCCAGATCGGGCCGGTCCATCGCGCCGGCGAGGCGTTCGAAGATCTTGTCGTTGGAGCACGCGATGGCGATCCACTTGTCGTCGCGCGTGCGGTAGTGGCTGTGCGGACAGACGTTCACCGTGTCGGCGCCCAGCCGCTCGCGGATGAAGCCGCTCTGCTGGAAGGCCGGGACGATTTCGTCGAGCACACGGAACACCGGCTCGTACAGCCCGAGGTCCACGCACTGGCCTTCGCCCGACTTCTCACGGGCGTGCAGCGCGATCATGGCACCCAGCGCGCCGTACAGGCCCGACATGTAATCGGCCAGCGACGTCGAGCCCGGCACCACCGGGACCCGGCCGGGTTCGCCGGCCAGGAAAGCCAGCCCGGAGAAGGCGTGGGCCACCCGGGCGAAACCGGGTTGTTCGCGGTAGGGGCCGGTCTGCCCATAGGCGGAGATGCGCACCATCACTGCACGTGGGTTGATCGCCTTGACCTGTTCCCAGCCCAGGCCCCACTTTTCCATCACGCCGGGGCGGAAGTTCTCGACCACCACATCTGACTTGGCGATCAGCTGCTTGAGCAGTTCGATTCCGCGGGGCTTGCGCAGGTTGAGCGTGACGCATTTCTTGTTGCGGCCCTCGGAAAGCCAGACCAGCGTGTCGCCGCAGGCCGTGTCGGTGCCGAACTTGCGCAGCGCGTCGCCGCCGTCGGGCGGCTCGACCTTGATCACCTCGGCGCCAAATTCGGCCAGCAGCGTGGAACAGAACGGCCCGGCGATGAAGCTGCCGAGGTCCAGCACCCGCAGGTCGGCGAGCGCGCTCAACGGTTTGCTCATGGACGACCGGCCAGCAACTCGGCTCGGGCCAGGATGGCTTTGGCCATCTTCAGGTGCGCCATGTCGACCATGTCGCCGCTGCGCGTCTTCACCGCGCCACGGCCTTCGCGGCGCGCGGCTTCCATTTCTTGAAGGACCTCGTGCGCCCACTGCAGTTGCGCAGGGGACGGAGAGAACACTTCGTTCGCCGTTTCGATCTGGGTCGGGTGGATGGCCCACTTGCCCTCGAAGCCGAGCGCGGCCGCCCGTAGCGTCGCCGCCTTGAAGCCGTCCGGATCAGCCATATTGGTGAACGGGCCGTCCAGCGGCACCAGGCCGTTGGCGCGGCACGCGTTGGCGACTCGCGCGAGCGCGAAGTGCCAGGGGTCGTTCCAGTGACGCTGCCGCTGCGACGGCTCGCTGCCATCGGTCAGGACCACGTAGTCGGCCGACGGCGCGCCCACAGAGCGCTCGTAGATGCGCATGTCGAGCTGATAGTCGCCGGCGCCGAAGATCAGCGCTTCAAGTCGTGTGCCGGCCCTGGCGATGGCCTCGACGTTCGCCATGCCGCTGGCGGTTTCGATCAGCGCCTCCAGCCCAATGGGGCGTTCACGGCTCACGCCTTGTTCAAGGCTGGCGAGCAGCATCTCGACGGTGTCCACATGGGCGGGCGAATCGCACTTGGGCAGCAGGATGCGGTCCAGTCGCGGGCAGGCCTCGGCCACCGCGATGATGTCGCGAAAGCCCCATTCGGTATCGAGCGCGTTGACCCGCACCGACACGGTTTTGGTGCCCCAGTCGACCTCGTTGAGGGCCTGGACGGCCATCTGGCGGGCCTTGACCTTCAACTCCGGAATCACGGCGTCTTCGAGGTCCAGGAAGATTGCGTCGGCGGCCGAGACCGCCGCTTTTTCAATGAAGCGTTCGGAGGTCGCCGGGACGGCGAGTTCGGATCGCTGGGGCGCATGGACACGGGTGGTTGCGGCGGCAGACATCAGTTGGGCTCGGCTTTGATGTTCGCGGCCCTGGCGATGGCGGTGAACTTGTCGATCTCGCTCTTGATGAACGGGCCAAATCTTTCGGCGTTCAACGGGGCGGCTTCCAGGCCCAGGTCGGCGATGCGGTCCTGAACTTCCTTGGTGGCAAGGATGGCGGCGAGGTCTTCAGAGATCTTCTTCACGATAGCCGGGGGCATGTTCGCCGGGCCGACCAGGCCGATCCAGGCGACGATGTCGAAGTTCGGCAGGCCGCTTTCGGCAAGGGTGGGCACATCGGGGAACTTGAGGCTGCGCTTGGCGCCGGTCACCGCGATGATGCGCAGCCGGTTTGCCAGCGGCAGGATGGCCGCCTGGCTCTCGACCGTGAACGGCACTCGGCCGGCAATCACGTCCGTGAGCGCAATGCCGCTGCCTTTGTACGGGATGTGAACGATCTTGGTCTGGGTCCGGCTGATGAAGAGCTCGGCAGCCAGTTGGCCGGTCGAGCCCGTGCCCGACGATGCGTAGGACAGGTCACCCGGCTTGGCGCGCGCGAGGGCGATGAGTTCCTGCGCGGTCTGGGCCTCGAAGGTGGGCGCGCTGACCAGCAGCATCGGCATTGAGGCGACCAGGCCGAGCGGCTGGAAGTCCCGCATCGGCGCATAGGGCAGGCTCGCGTTGATGGCCGGCAGGATGCTCAAGGGGCCGCTGCCCGCCACCAACAAGGTGTAGCCGTCCGGCGCCGACTTGGCCGCGGCGTCGGCCCCCAGGATGCCGCCCGCGCCCACGCGGTTGTCGATGACCAGGGGCTGGCCCCATTTGTCGCCGAGCTTCTGCGCCACCAGCCGGCCGATGATGTCGGTGGCTTGCCCGGCCGGGAAGGGCACGATGACGCGAACAGGCTTGTTGGGATAGCCCCCGGACTGCGCAAATGCAGGTGCGAGGGTGAACGAGGCGGCGAGTACGGCTGTCGCCAGACTTTTCAGGAATTTCATGTTTGTCTCCAAGGGGTTCGATAGGTCTGCGTGCCGGGCCGCCGCTCAGTGCGCCTGCGGCGGGTTGATGGCGTCAAACAGCGACTGCGGTGAGGCACTGCTGTCAAGCGCCAACGTGCGGACCACGGCCAGCTCGACCCGTTCCCGGGAAAGGGCGCGCGATGCGGTTGTGTGGAACTTGGCGATGATGTCGTCGCTGCTCAGCGGGTTCTCGCGCGAGCCGCGATTGATCGGCTCGGCGTGGCGCAGCACGCGGCCATCCTTCAGGTGAATCTCCAGCTTGCCGCCGTAGTGGCGCGGGAAGGTCGAGTCCGGATCGATCACGTAGCGGGTACGGTCGCTCAGCTCCTGCACGCGGCGGTCGGCCATGACAGCGGTGTCGATTTCGGCCATGGTGAAGCGCCCGCGCACCAGCGCGGCGGCGAGGGCGAAGTGCAGCGAAAAGCGGGCGTCGTACGGGTTCTGCGGCCGACGCTTGTTGGCCTCGGGTTCGCAGACGATCCCGATCTGGTCTTTGCCAATGGCAGCCACTATCGATTCGATGTCCTCGACACGGATGCCGTGCGCCTTGCGCAGCGCGAGCGCGGCGTCGAGGAAGGCGTGGTTGTAGTGGCACACCGGGTAGGGCTTGAGTGAGACGTTGAGCATTTCCCAGCTCTCGCCCAGGCCCGCAGTGCATGCCGACAGGTCGCCCGTCTCCTTGCGCCCGAGGTAAGCGTTGTACAGGCCGTGGCGGCCTTCATAGGTCTTCGTAGCGCCGATGAAGCCGCCCTTGGCCACCGAGCAGGCGGTCAGCGCGGCACCGACGGCCCAGCCGGGATGCAGGCGCTTGTTCCAGGCGCCATCCTCGAGGAACTCGAACGAGCCACTGGCCATGCTGAGCACCGCGCCTTGCGCGTGCGCCATCTGCGCTTCGGTCAGGCCCCAGAGCCGGCCGATGCCGAGCACGGCGCCGAATGGCGCGACCATGCCCGTAGGATGGAACCCGTTCAGGTGGAAGCCACTCTTGGCGGCGATCGCGATGCGGCTGCCGGTCTCGACGGCGATCAGGTAGGCGAGCAGCAGGTCCCTGCCGTTGCCACCGGTGCTCTGCACTGCGGCCAGCGCCATTGGCAGCGCGCTCGACGAGGCATGCAGCACGCCGGCGGCATGGGTGTCGTCAAAGTCGATGCCGTGCACCATCGCGCCATTGACCAGGACCGCGTCGCGGATCGGCAGCTTGTCGGCGAATCCGATGACGGGGTAGGCGCCGGGGCCGGAGAGGCTCGCAATCGAGGCGAAGACCCTGGGCGCGAAGTCCTCGGTACTGGATGCCAGCGCGACTCCCAGGGAGTCAAGGATGTGCAGCTTGGCACGCCCAATCACCGGGGCTGGAATGTCCTCGTAGCGCAGATTCGCGGCGAAGCGTGCCAGCTGCTGCGAAATCAGCAGGGTTTCGGTGGTCGCGGAATCTTTTTGCGTCATGTTTCGCTCCTGGCGTTCAGTGGTGGGGCAGGCTGTGCAACTCGGGGCGCAGGTGAATCGTCATGCGCTTCATGAAACGGGCGTGGTGACCGGCGATGGGGTCGCGCTTGTGCAGGGTGCAGGCGTTGTCCCAGAACACCAGATCGCCCTGCTGCCAGTTGTGGGGGTAGATCACGCCGGGCACCGAGACGGCCTGGTTCAGCTCGGCCAGGATCGCGTCGCTCTCGGGCTTCGACATGCCTTGCACCTGCGCCAGCGTCACCGGGTCGGCGTAGAGCGACTTGCGGCCGGTCACGGGGTGCGTCAGCACGATCGGATGGACGGCGAGCTCGGAAGCCCGCTTGGTCAGGTCGGCGTCGTCTTTCTGGTCCTTGCCGTAGAACACCTCGAGCCGCTTGGCATAGCTGAAGGTGCCGACCTTGCCTTCGATAGCGGCCTTGGTCGAGGCCGACAGCAGGTCGTAGGCGTGGTACTGATTGGCCCAATAGGTGCGGCCGGAGGTGGTCGGCACTTCGACGGCGTACAGCATCGCGCCCGTCGCTGGACGGGCCCGGTAGGTCTGGTCGGAGTGCCAGTCGACTTCCTGGTCGCCCAGCAGGCCGACGTTGCTGCCGTCCGGGTACTTCAGGTTCGAGATGTAGATCACCTGGCTGTTCACCGGCGACACGCCCTTGGTGTAGATGGTGGTCTCGAGCTCGCCGAAACCGGCGGCGAAGCGGATCAGGTCCTGTTCGCTCAGCAACTGCTGTCTGAATAGCAGTACGCCGTGCTCGGACAGCATCTGATCGATCTCGGTCATGGTGCCGCAAGACACGGGCTGCGAGAGGTCCAGCCCGATGATCTGGTGCCCGAACTTGGCGGTCAGGGGGACGGTATTGAAGCTCATCAACTTACTCCTTGGTCGATTGGGGGTTGTAGCGAAGCCGCATCGCGTAACTGAAGCGGTCGGCGGGGTAGACGCTCACGGTCACCAGTAGCAGGCCACCGTCGGCGCCGTGGTAATGCCGCACGGCCATGAGACTGGCCGAGCCGGGTAGTACCTTCAAGATGTCGGCTTGCCGGGCATCCAGCGTCAAGGCCTTGAATTCCTGCTGCACCTCGTAGACCTGCTGACCCGAAATGCGCTCGATGGAGACGTACATCGGCTCGTTGCTCGCCGTCACGGTCTCGAGGATGCCTTCAAGGGCCGGAGGGATGTAGGCGTGGATGTAGGCCATCAGCACGTCTTCGTTGGCGAAGGCGCGGGTGCTTTCCAGCTGGATCCAGTGCTGGCCCACGGGGCAGTGCAGCAGTTCCGCCTCCTGGGGGCCGGCCACGATGTCCTTACGCGAAAGGATCCGGGGCCGGTCTGAAGCCCCCGCGTACTGGAAGATGTCCGAAACCGAGGCCACCGCATGCACGAACTTCGGCTTGACGTACTTGGCGCGCACCAGCGTGCCCACGCCAGCCTTGCCCGACACAAGGCCCAGGTCGTGCAGTTGCCGCATGGCCTCCCGCACCGTGGTGCGGGAAACGGAGAACTGGCCGCACAGGTCGGTTTCGGTCGGCAGCAGGGAGCCGACCGGGTACCGCCCGGCCGCGATGCTGTCTACCAGGGCCTGCGCCACGCGGGCGTAACGGGGCTGCGTGAGACGGAGGGATGAGGACGCAGAATCCACATTTGTCATGACATCACGATAGCATGATAAATACGGCCAGGAGCCTGGTTTCAACGAGGTGCGCCCCAGGTCTTGCAACAGGTTGTTGGCGTGCAAATAGAGGGCGCC
>JANOLY010000243.1:0-6364 GCA_031420055.1 Burkholderiales bacterium
GCTGGGTAGGCTTTTATGCGCCGGCAAAAACACCTGAAAAAGTGCTAGCCCATGTGTACGACGAGACTGCCAAGGTGCTCAAGCAGCCGGAAGTGCGCAACACGGTACAGGCCACTGGCGCAGAGACGTCGGGAATTTCGCCGCGCGAAACAAGTGCCCTAGTGCGCGAGGAAACGGTGATGTGGGCAAAGCTTATCAAAAGCGTGGGCGTGCGCTTCAGCGTGCCGACTTGTCCAGGCTTTGGTACATCGCCCGGATGCTGGCTTCCTGGCCATTGAGCAGCGCGCGGCTGAGTTCGGTGTTGGCCAACACGGCGCGCGCGGCGTCCATGTTGCTCAGCACGAAGTTCGCGGCCTGCGGGTTTTGCGCGACCAGGCGCGCCAGGTCCATGTTGAGCATGAAGGCGCGTGACGCTTCCATGTTGGCCGCCGCGAACTTGGCCAGGTCTTGGTTGGCGGCCAGGTACTTGGCAGCCTCCATGTGCGCGGCGGCGTGCTTGGCGACTTCTTGGCTGGCAGCGGCGAACTTGGCCATCTCCATGTTGGCCGCGGCGAACTTGGCCATCTCGCTGCTGGCCATCACGGTCTTGGCCATTTCCATGTTGGCCAGTGCGGTCTTGGCGGCTTCCATGTTGGCGGCGCTGAACTTGGCGGCTTCCATGTTGGCAGCCGCGAACTTGGCCGCTTCCATGTTGGCCGCCACAAACTTCGCGGCCTGTGGGTTGGATTGCAGGAACTTGGCCGCTTCCATGTTGGCCAGCACGCCGCGTGCGGCCTCCATGTTGGCCAGGTGGGCGCGTGCGGCCACGGCGTTGTTCAGCGCGGCATTCGCGGCTTCTTGGTTGGCGGCGAAGAACTTGGCCGCTTCCATGTTGGCCAGCAGTTGCTTGGCCGCTTCGGGGCTGGCCAGCATGGACTTGGCTGCGGCCTGGAAGCCGGGGTCTGAGGCCATGGCGCGCACCTGCGGGTCTTTCACCAGGCGCACGAAGTTGTCGTCTTGCAAGAGCTTGGCCACCGACTGGTCGCCGAGTTGGATCTCTGCCGCACCGGCTGGCGCAGCGCGGTGGCGTTCGGCCGCCACGATGGTGCCGGCCACGTCTTCTTTCTTCGGGTAGCCCTCAAAGCCAAACTGCGCCACAACTGCCACGGCGGCGATGGCCACGCTGGCGCCGATCCAGGTTTTGCGGCTGCTGAAGATGCTCTTGCTGTCAGACATGGTGAGTCTCCTTGCGGTGGTGGTGGTAGCGCCCTGCGGGCTGTCTGCGGGCGATGAAGCAATGACACGCGAATGCCGCCAAAGTTGGTCGCTGCGTGAATATTCACGCGGCGGCAGGGCTGCGCTGACAGCTACCACCAACCCCTCAGGCGGGTGCGGCTGCGGCAAGGCGTCAAGTGCATGGAAGAGCGCCTTGAGTTGCTCGAACTCGGCTTGCGCGGCGCTGTTCGTCGCCAGCGCTGACTGCAAGGCCTGCGCCTGCGCCGGCGGGGCCTGCCCGTCCAGCACGGCGTGCATAAGCGCTTGCAGTTCAGTGGCGTGCATGGTCGCTGCCCTCCAGCCCGGCCAGCAGGGTGCGCAGGCGCCGGCGCGCTTCAAACAAGCGCGACTTGACGGTGGCCTCGTCGATGCCCAGCACCTGCGCCATGGCCTGGTAGCTGCACTCTTGAAAGTGGCGCATGGTGATCACGACACGGTGTTCGACGCTGAGCTTCATGAGCGCCGCGCGCAAGGCGCGCTCTCGCTGCACCGCGCTGGCCTGCCACTCGGGGCTGGCGCTGGCGTGGGCGGGCAGCTCGCTGTCGTCGTCCAGTGCCTCTTCGTGCCGCTGGTGGCGTTGCACATTGAGCGCCTCGTTGACAGCGATGCGGTAAATCCAGCTAAAGAACTTGTGGCGAGGGTCATAGTCGTCGATGTGCTGCGCGGCCTTGAGGAACACGGTCTGGGCCACGTCGGCAGCGTCTTCGCCACGGCGCAGCACCCAAAACGCCGCCTGGTACACCGGCCTTTGGTAGCGCACCACCAACTCGGTGAACGCCTGCGCGTCGCCTTGCTGATAGCGCCGCACCAGGGCCCGGTCTTCGTCGGCATCCCAATGACGCGCGGCGGCGCGAAAAGTTGGTGCGTCCATTGAAGAAAACTTCTCGCGGGCCTCAGCCAGCGCGCTCGATTTCCAGAATCTGGTCAAAGCCCGAGTACTTGAAGATATCGGCCAGGTGGCGCCCCACCGCCACCAGCCGCAGCTTGCCGCCCGCGGCCAGCAGCCGCTTGTGGGTCTTCAGCAGCACACCCAGGCCGGCGCTGGAGAGGTACTCGAGCGCCGCACATTGCAGCGTCACCACGCCCTGGCAGCCGTCCAGGAAAGCCTGCGCGGCGGTGGCTTGGCTGGCGTCCAGCCTGCCGCGCATGAGCACAGCGCCCGCGGCGTCGATCTCCATCATCAACATGTGCTAACCCTCAAGAGGTGGTGTTGTTTGCAGCCGGAAACGGATGCGGCCACGCCCGCTGGCAGGGTCGTGCGTGTACTCCATGGTATCGACCAGGCGCTTGATGAGATGCAGGCCCAAGCCGCCGGGCTGGCGCTGCGCCGCGGGCAGACTGGTGTCGGCATCGGGGGCTTGCGTGGGGTCGAAGGGCTGGCCGTCGGGATCGTCAAGCTGGACTTCCAACGCGCCACCCACCAGGCATAGCGACAGCGCCACCGGCGCGCTGCCGCCGCTGTATTTGACGATGTTGGTGAAGAGCTCTTCGAGCACGAAGTCCAGCCGCAGGCCCACGGCCTTGGCCACGCCGAGTTGGGCGCAGCTGTGCTTGGTGAAGGCAAAGAGCACCGGCAGCGACGCCGCCTCGCGCGCCAGGCGGATGGCCAACACAGCGGCGTCACGCTTGACCAGCACCAGGGTGATGTCGTCTTCTTGCACCGCGCCCGCCGCAAAGCACTGCACCTCGGCCAGCAGCGCCTGCGCCAGCACGGCCATGCCCTGGCCTTGATGCGCGGCCAAGCAGGCTTCAACACGCTCGCTGCCGAAGGCTTCGCCTCGCGCGTTGGCGTACTCGTAGATGCCGTCGCTGAGCAGCACCAGCACGTCGCCGGGCTGCATCAGCATGTGCTGCGCCGGGCGCGGCGCGGGCAGCAGCATCGCGCCCAGTGGGAAACAGCTCGGCCCATGCTGCGTGCATTGGCCGCTGGCGGCGTGGAAGTGCAGGATCGGCCCCTGCCCCGCGCTGAGGTAGTGCAGCGTGTGGGTTGGCGCGTCCAGCAGCCCGATGAAAGCGGTGATGAAACGGTCTTCGGCCAGGGTCTGTGCCAGCAGGTTGTTGAGCTGCATGAACAGCGCCTCCAGCGGTGCGCCCAGTTGCAGGCCCATGCGCAGCATGGCGTGCATCTGCGTGACACTCAACGCCGGCCCCACGCCGTGGCCGGTGGCGTCGGCCAGCACCACGAGCAGGCCCGCGTCGTGCAGCGCCAAATCGAAGGTATCGCCGCCGGTCATCAGCGCCGGGCGCGCCAGACCAAAGCAGTCGTAGCCAGCCAGCACGGGCATCAAGGAAGGCAGCGTGCTCATCTGCACCACCCGCGCGACTTCGAGCTCCTGGCGCATGCGCTCGCCGTCGAGCAGCGCCTGCGTCATGTGCACCCGCTGCAAGGCCACGGCGCACTGCGCGGCCAGGGCCTGTGCCAGGCGCTCGTCGGCAGCGTCGAAGACGCCCGCTGCGCGGTTGATGATCTGCATCACACCCACCAGCGCGCCAGCGTGGTCGACCATGGGCAGCGCCAGCATGCAACGGGTGCGAAAGCCCGTGCGGCGGTCGACCACGGGATCAAAGCGCGCGTCGGCATAGCAGTCGCTCACGTTGATGAGGGCACGGCCCGCGGCGCAAGCGCCCACCAGCCCGGTGCCCATGGTTACGCGCACGTCGTGGATGTCGCTGGCCACCTTGAGCACGAGCTCGCCGGTGGCGGCGTCGTGCAGCCAGACCGAGCAGCGCTCGGCCTGCAAGAGCTCGCGCGCGGCGCCCGCCACGGCGCCGAGCATGGTCATCAGCTCGAACGGCGCGGCCAGGCGGCGCGTGACCTCGAGCAGGCGTTCCAGGCCGGAGAGCGAAAGTTCGGCGGTCGACATGGATGTAGGCCTGGCGCCTCAGAGCGACCGACGCGAGGGCGCTTGCGGCAGGGTGCCCAGCGCGGGCATCCGGGATGCCGGTACTTCGGACACAATGTATATTGATCGTATTGATATCAACATACTGGGTTCCACCATGGCACTGCAGATTGCAAACCCTTCCGTGGTCAGCAAGGTTGAGCGCCTGGCCAAGAGCACGGGCCTGAGCAAGACCGCCCTCGTCGAGCGCGCCGTGGACCGGCTGCTGGAAGAGACCACTCGGGCCGCACCGCAGGGCGCGCGCATGGCGGCACTGCTGGCCCAACTGGACCGCATCCCCGACCGCAGCGACGCCACCGACCCGCTGGCCTGGGACGAACACGGCCTGCCGACATGATCGTTGCCGACACCTCGGCCATCGTGGCCATCGCCTTCGCCGAGCCCGAACGCGCCGCCTTTGTGCAAGCCATCGAAGCGGCCGACCGGGTGCTGATCAGCACGGTGTCGGTGGTCGAGGCCCGCATGGTGGTGCACGGCCGCCGCGGTCAGCGTGCGGTGGTGCTGGTGGACGACTTGCTGCGGCTGCCCATGTTCGAGATCACCCCACCCGGCCCGGCCGAGATGGAGGCCGCCTACGCCGCCTTCGTGGCCTTCGGCAAGGGCAGCGGGCATGCGGCGGCGCTGAACTTCGGCGACGTGTTCAGCTACGCGCTGGCCAAGGTGCGCGGCCTGCCGCTGCTGTACAAGGGCCGTGACTTTGCCGAGACCGACATCGCCAGCGCCATAGCGGGCTGAGGTCGCCACGGACCGCGCCCCGGGCACGCGCCAAGCGCGCTTTCCGTTCGGCCCACCGGGACGTTTACAATTCCGTAGTCCCAACTCGAATCTGTAAAGATGATCCCACGCACTGCCGCCGCCCGCCTGCAGCGCCTGCTGCAGGGCTTTCCGGTTGTTACCGTCACCGGGCCACGGCAATCGGGCAAGACCACGCTGGTGCGGGCGCTGCTGCCGCAGCGGCCCTATGTGTCGCTGGAAGCACCCGCCGCGCGCGAATTTGCACGCCAGCGGCCGGCTGAATTCCTGCGGCAGTTCCCAGATGGCGCAGTCATCGACGAAGCGCAGCACGCGCCCGAGCTGTTCTCCGAGATGCAGGGGGTGGTGGACGACGCGGCCCGCATGGGTCTGTTCGTGCTGACGGGTTCGCAGAATCTGTCGCTGCTGTCGCGCATCACGCAAAGCCTGGCCGGGCGCACGGCGCTGGTCGAGCTGCTGCCGCTGTCCATCAGCGAACTGCGCGCGGCCGGGCAGCTGGAAGCCGGCTACGCGGCGCATCTGGTCAAAGGCTTCTTCCCGGCCATCTACGCACGCGACCTGGCGCCGCACGAGTGGCTGCACGCCTACTTGGTGACCTACGCCGAACGCGACGCGCGGCAGCTCGCCGCCATCCAGGACTTGAGCGCCTTCCAGCGCTTCTTGAAGCTGGTGGCCGCGCGCACCGGGCAACTGCTGAACATGCAGGCGCTGGGCAGTGACGCAGGGGTGGCCGACAAGACGGTGAAGCACTGGCTGTCGATTCTGGAGACCTGCTACCTCATTCACTACGTGCGGCCGCACAGCGCGCACTTCGGCAAGCGGCTGATCAAGATGCCCAAGATCTACATGACCGACGTGGGCTTGGCCGCGGCACTTATCGGTATCCAGGACGAAACCCAGGTCATGAGCCACCCACTGCGCGGCGCGCTGTTCGAGACCCTGGTGGTGAACGAGCTGCTGAAAGCCCGCTGCAACGCCGGCCTGCGCGAGCCGCTTTACTTCTGGCGCGACAACATCGGCACCGAGGTCGATGTGGTGCTGGAACGCGGCCGCGACATTGCCGCCATTGAGATCAAGTCCGGGCCCACGGTGGCGTCTGATGCCTTTGGCGCGCTGAACAAGTGGCGCAAGTACGCCACCGAGCGCGGCAACTTCGCGGCCATCCACCCGGCGCTGGTGTACGGCGGCGACGCGCGCTTCACGCGCGAGGGCGTGGACGTGATGCCGTGGGCGGGGCTGTGAGCTCAGCATCGCATCACGCCTGGGGCCGGGCCACGGCGGCCAATAGCGCCTGCACCAACGCATCCACCCGTATCGGCTTGGTCACGTAATCGTCCATGCCCGCGGCCAGGCATTCCTCGCGGTCGCCTTGCATGGCATTCGCAGTCATGGCCACGATGCGCGGGCGTTCGTGGGGCTGCCACTTCGCGGTGATGCGGCGGCTGGCCTCCAGC
>JANOLY010000244.1:0-2252 GCA_031420055.1 Burkholderiales bacterium
CGGACGGTTCAACGGCGCTGGAACTCGGGCGCCAGCAGCAGCAGCGCCAGGGCCTGGGGGCCGTCTGCCGCGCGTTCGATCTGGCGTGCGGTGTCGTCGCTGAGCAGCGGGCCCAGGCTGGCGCGGGCCAGGGCGCGGGCGTCGATGCGGCGGCCCACGCGGTCGGCCACGCGGGTGGCCCATTCCACACGCTTCCACACGGCATCCGGGCCCAGCCATTCTTCGGCCATGTCGGGCCAACCGGCGGGTGAGGGCGCGCCTTGCACACGCTGGCCGAGCGTGGCGATGCCGGCGTCGGGCGCACGCTCGAAGGCCTGCGCGCCCAGGCCCAGCAGGCGCACGGTGCTGAGCACGAATTCTTCCGGCGTCTTCAGCTTGGCCGGCTCAAGCAGCCAGGCCTCGGGCGCTTCGAGCAGCGCGCGGTACAGCGCCGGCAGTTGGCCACCGCTTTGCAGGTAGGCCTGCTCCAGCCGCGCCACCAGCGCCGGGGGCGGCGTGTCGGCCACGAAGTGCCGTGCCAGCTTGACTGCCAAAAAGCGCGCGGTGGACGGGTGGCGGGCCACGTCTGACAGCAGCGCGGCCAGCGCCTCGGGGCCGGCTTCATAGCGCCGGCCGAGCACGGTTTTGGCGCCGGGCTCGTGCCAGGCGGGGTCGAAGCGGCTGGCGCTGTCGCCAACGCCGGCAAACATCGCAGGCGCGGCCGGCACGCGCCAGCCCGTCAGCACGCGCGCGAACTCGGTCACGTCGGCCTGCGTGTAGCCGCCCCAGCCACCGTAGGCCGTGCCGCCGCCAGCCACGCCCAGGGTGTGCAGCTCCAACACCTCGCGCGCGAGGTTTTCGTTCAGGCCGGTGACGCGCGGTGGGCGATCACCCGCGTCGCGGGCGCGGCGGGCTTGGCGCTGCACGATGGCCGATCGCGGCCCGGCGGACTGGTCGTTGTCCAGGTAGCGCAGCATGCCGGCGTGGCTGACGGCGGCTTGCAGCAGCTGGTTGAAGGAGCCGCCGATGTACGGCCGTATCGCCTCGCGCTCAAAGGCGCCGACCACGCCGCGCGTGCTGCCTTTGGCCAGCGACACGGTGAAGTGGTTGGCCCAGAACAGCGCCAGGCGCTCGTTGAAGGGCTGCGTGCTCAAGGCCGCGGTGACCAGTCGGGCCCGCACGTCGGCCTGCACCGCCTGGCGCAGCGGCTCGTTGCCCGCGGCCTGTTCGGGGCGCGTGGTGGCGTCGCCCGGCGCCATGGCCTGCGCGGCGGCCGCACCGGCCCGCTGCAGTTGCAGGAACGCGGCGTAGCGCTTGACGGCTTCGACACCACTGGCGAGGTCCTGGCCGCGCTGCGCTTGCGCCGGGCCGATCTGCGCCAGCAGCCAGCCGCGGGCGTCACCGCCCACGCCGTGCAGCGAGGGCTCGCCCAGGCCGAAGCGGTGGGCGGCCAGAGCAGCGGCCTGATCGGGGCTGAGTGACTGAGGTGATCGGGTCATGGTGGATGCTCCATGACCGCAGTGTCACGCTGCTGGTGTGCCGCAGCGTGCCCGCCGCGCAAAGTTTTGTTGGGCGCCCGGCCCGGGCCGCTACCGGGCCAGCAGCGCGTAGATGGCCTGCAGGTCGGCCTTAGTCAAGGTGCACAAGACTAGGCAGCCAGCTTGAGAGGACGCAAGGCCATGGCGGATTTGGAGTATGCGATGACCGGCACCTTGCTGACTTGCAGAAGGCTCAGGTCATCTGCTCGCCAGTGATCCTCATCGTCATAGACCAGGCGCTGGATGACGCCGGGATGATTGGCCGCCTGAACATCAAGGTTCGCGACGACCCGCGAGTTGATTGAGTTTGTGTCTTTGAGCACCGGATCAACGACCAAGACTCTTCCCCCGCCGAGCTCTATGACGTTGTCGAACGAATGGGGCTTGTTGCTGCTCCCTATGAGCGTTTCCTCTCGCACCTTGTTGCCAGGAAACTCCAATCGCAACAGCGAATTGACCAGCTGTTTGAAATTGCGTGCTCTCGGTACACGCCAAGTCTCAAAAACATGGTCAGCCAGTTCCTTCGATGCGTTCGCAACGAGCACGATGGCAACGGGCACCGTTTCCAGCGATACGAACGGCGATCTGATGACACCGTGATCCAGCTCAAGTCCTTGCAACTCCACCGCGCGCGCGAACCTGGAGACGGACCTGTCTAGGTCAGCGCCGGCAGAACTTGCTTCGCGCAGCGCCCCGCCGTCATCTGAGACGATGTACCTGTCGCCTGCGCCACGG
>JANOLY010000245.1:0-19209 GCA_031420055.1 Burkholderiales bacterium
GTGCCAGGCTGCGAAAGTTGCGGTATTGGGCCAACCCCCGGTGGCATGGGGTTGGCCCAATCCCGTTTTTTTACTTTGCCTTGATTGGAGCCACCA
Source organism: Burkholderiales bacterium (assembly GCA_031420055.1). Taxonomy (GTDB): domain Bacteria; phylum Pseudomonadota; class Gammaproteobacteria; order Burkholderiales; family Burkholderiaceae_C; genus Rubrivivax. The sequence continues at coordinate 97 of JANOLY010000245.1, forward strand.
TGAACACGCCCGAGCAGGAACGCATGACCCTGAACGTACCCGCCCACGTCAAACACCAAGCCCTCGTCGCCTGGGTGGCCGAGGTGGCGGCGCTGACCCAGCCCGCCGACGTGGTGTGGTGCGACGGCAGTGCGGCCGAATACAAGCGGCTGTGCGAGCAACTGGTTGACGCCGGCACGCTGATGAAGCTCAACCCCGAGTTGCGCCCCAACAGCTTCCTGGCCCGCAGTGATGCCGGTGACGTGGCGCGCGTCGAAGACCGTACCTACATCTGCAGCGCGCGGCAGGAAGACGCCGGCCCCACCAACAACTGGATGGCGCCGGCCGAGATGCGCGGCCTGCTACAGACCGGCCTGCCCGACGGCAGCCCGGCGCTGTTCCGCGGCTGCATGCAGGGCCGCACGATGTACGTGGTGCCGTTCTCCATGGGCCCGTTGGGATCGCACATTTCACATATTGGCGTGGAACTCACCGACAGCCCCTACGTCGTGGTCAGCATGCGCACGATGACGCGCATGGGCCGCGGTGCGCTGGACGTGCTGGACGCCGACGGCAGTTTCGTGCCCTGTGTGCACACGGTGGGTGCACCGCTGCAGCCGGGCCAGAAAGATGTGGCCTGGCCCTGCAACAAGACCAAGTACATCGTGCACTACCCCGAAACGCGCGAGATCTGGTCCTACGGCTCGGGCTACGGCGGCAACGCGCTGCTGGGCAAGAAGTGCTTCGCGCTGCGCATCGCCTCCACCATGGGCCGCCAGGCCGCGCAGGCTGATGGCCTGGGCTGGCTGGCCGAGCACATGCTGATCCTGGGTGTCACCAACCCTGCGGGCCGCAAGTACCACGTCGCAGCGGCTTTCCCCAGCGCCTGTGGCAAGACCAACTTCTCGATGCTGGTGCCGCCAGCGGGCTTCGAAGGCTGGAAGGTCACCACCATCGGCGACGACATCGCCTGGATCAAGCCCGGCGCCGACGGCCGGCTGTACGCCATCAACCCCGAGGCCGGCTACTTTGGCGTGGCCCCGGGCACCAACGAGCACACCAACCCCAACTGCCTGGCCTCGCTGCGCAGTGACACCATCTTCACCAACGTGGCGCTCACCGACGAAGGTGACGTGTGGTGGGAAGGCCTGAGCGAGACGCCGCCGGCCCACCTGGTCGACTGGCGGGGCCGAGACTGGACGCCGGTCATCGCGCGCGACAACCCCGAGAGCGGCAAACCGCGCGCCGCTGCGCACGCCAACTCGCGCTTCACCGTGGCCGCCACCCACAACCCGGTGCTCGACCCGGAATGGGACAACCCGGCCGGTGTGCCCATCGACGCCTTCATTTTTGGCGGGCGGCGCTCGACGACGGTGCCACTGGCCACCGAAGCACGCAACTGGGTCGACGGCGTGTACATGGCCGCCACCATGGGCAGCGAGACCACCGCCGCCATGGCCGGCGGCAACGGTGAGGTGCGCCGCGACCCCTTCGCCATGCTGCCTTTCGTCGGCTACAACATGGCCGACTACTTCCAGCACTGGCTGGGCATCGGCGCCAAGCTGGGTGCGCAGGCGCCGCGCATTTTCTGCGTCAACTGGTTCCGCAAGGGAGCCGACGGCAAGTTCGTCTGGCCGGGTTACGGTGAAAACATGCGCGTGCTGGCCTGGGTGTTGGGCCGCGTCGAAGGCACGGCCGGCGGCCAGGACAACGTCTTCGGCACCAGCCCGCGCTACGAAGACCTGCACTGGACCGGGCTGGATTTCAGCGCGCAACAGTTCGCCAGTGTCATCGGCATCGACCGCGCGGCCTGGCAGCAGGAACTGACCCTGCACACGGCGCTGTTCAAGACGCTGGCCTACCACCTGCCGCAAGAGCTGCCGGCCACCCAGGCCCGCATTGCCGAACGTCTGGCCGCCTGAACACCGCCGCTGGCATCGCACCGGCGAGGGTCGGGCACACTGGGCAGCATGGCCTCCCCCGCGCTGCTCGACGCCTTTGACCGCCAGGTTGCCTGGTGTGTCGCGACGGCACCCTTCACTGCAAAAGTGCTGGCGCGCAGCCGGCACTGGCTTCAGCACGACACCGCGGCCGGCGCGGCTTTCGACGCGCTGTCGGCCGACCCCGCCACCGCCGCCGTGCCCTTGCGATGGGCGGCCGCACTCCATCATCTGGCCTTGCAGGGCAAAGAGCCATGGCACTCACTTTGGCCACCAGAAGTCGATATAGAGAATGTAAGCGCCGGCCAACTTGACGATGCCATCGAGCGCGCCTGGGCCCTGCACAGCGCTCAGGTGCAGGCCGCGCTGGCCGGGCCACCGCAGACCAACGAGGTGCAGCGCAGCACCGCGTTGCTGCCCGGCTTGCTGCACGTGGCGGCGGTCACCGGTTTGCCGCTGGTGCTGTTGGAGATAGGCGCCTCGGCCGGGCTCAACCTGTGGTGCGACCGCTACCGGCATGCCCATGCCCGCTGGCAATGGGGCGACACCTCCAGTCCGCTCACCCTGTGCTGCGATTGGCGCGGTCCGGCGCCGTCGGCCGCCACTGCACTGCTGCGCATCCTGCGGCGCGCCGCCTGCGACGCCCGGCCCATCGACCTGGGCCAGCCCGACGAGAGCCTGCGCCTGGCCTCCTTCGTCTGGCCCGACCAGAGCGAGCGGCTGGCCCGCCTGCCCACAGCGCGCGCCGCGGCAGCCCCATGGCTCAAGCAAGAGCGCGTGAAGATCGAAGCGCTGTCGGCGGCCGAATTCGTGGGCCGCGAGCTCAACCAGCGCGCTTGCGGCCAGGCCACGGTGCTGATGCACTCGGTGGTCTGGCAGTACATCGGCGCCGACGAGCGGGCCGCCATCACGCACGCCATGCACGCCGCGGGCCAGGCCGCCCGTGCCGACCGGCCACTGGCCTGGCTGCGCTTGGAGCCCCCGGCCCAGGGCGGCGACGATGTCGAACTGCGCTGTCGGCTGTGGCCCGGCGGCGTTGACCAGCTGCTCGCGCGGGCCCATCCCCACGGGGCCCACCTGCACTGGTTGGCGGACGGGCCGGCGGCATGAAGCTGCAGCTGCTGTCCGACCTGCACCTGGAGACCGAAACGTTCGACCCCGAACCCACGCCGGGCGCGGAGCTGCTGGTGCTGGCAGGCGACATCGACGCCACCTGGGCCGGCTACTCGCGCTTCAAGAACTGGCCGGTGCCGGTGCTGGTGGTGGCCGGCAACCATGAATTCGACGGCCGCGAGCTGAGCACCGCCTGGCCGGCTTTCGCCCGTCACTGCGACACCCTGGGCCTGCGGCTGCTGCAACGCGAGACCCTCGTTTTCACGGCAGCCAGCGGGCGGCGGGTGCGCGTCGTGGGTACCACGCGCTGGAGCGATTTCGACCTGTTCGGCGCGGCGCAGCGCCCACGCGCCCAACGCGCTGCGGGCTACTTCATGCGCTTGATGGCGGCCACCTGCGACGGCCAGCCCTTGGACGCTGCGGGCGTGCGCGAGCAAGGCCTGGCCTGCCGCGCCTGGCTGGAAACCGCGCTGCAAACGGCGTCACAAGGCCGCTGGGACGCCACGCTGGTCGTCACGCATTTCGCCCCCAGCCTGCTCAGCGCCGACCCGCGCTACGGCCGCCAGCCCGGCACGGCCAGCTTCTGCAACGCTGACGACGACCTGATCCCGCGCGCCGATGTCTGGCTGCACGGTCACCTTCACTGCCGCCACGACTACCGCGTGTCGCGCGCCGGGCGCTCGCCTTCGCGTGTCGTGTGCCAGGCCAGGGGCCTGTTCAACAAGGGCGAGACACTCGGCCTGGAGCCGCTGAAGCTGATCGAGGTGTAGTCGCCGCCCGCAGCGTTCATGCGCCATATCAAGCGGGCTGCCAGCAACAGGTGCCACACTATGTCCTTGCCCGGCCATGGCGTGGCCGGCACCACCGGAGACCTGTCATGAAGATCCTTGCAGCCGTTGACGGCAGCCCCTACACCAAGCGCATGCTGGCCTACGTGGCCGCGCACGACGAGTGGCTGGGCGCGCATCACGAGTACACGCTCGTGAATTGCGTGCCCGCCGTGCCACCGCGGGCGGCGGCGGTTATCGCCAAGTCCGACCTGACGGCCTACTACGAAGACGAATCGGAAAAGGTCTTCAAGCCCCTGCGCACCTTCTTCGCGCGCCAGGGGCTGAAGGCCAGTTTCGTGGCCAAGATCGGGCCGGCGGCCGACCTGATCGCGGCCACCGCCGACAAGGGCGGCTACGACCTGCTGATCATGGGCTCGCACGGCCAGGGCGCTCTGACCAACCTGGTGATGGGTTCGGTGGCCACCAAGGTGCTGGCGCGCACCGCGGTGCCCGTGCTGCTGATTCGCTAGGCCTGCGCAGCGCGGCCACGCAGCCCTGTCATGCAGGTGCTGAGCACCCATTCGACGATCTGCGCGTCGCTGTGCTGGCCGCCGGCCTTCAGGAAGCCCGGCACGGGGTCGCAGGCACGGGCGTAAACCGTGTACAGCACGACCTCGGGCGGCAGCGCTGCATCGATGTCGCCGTCGGCCTGGGCCTGCACGATCCAACCGCCCAGCATCTCGCTGACCTGCATCAACAGGTTCAGGTAATCCTTGTGGGCCATCAGCTCGGCGCGCAGTGACGAGTTCTGCGATGGCAGTGACGGCATGTCGCCCGACAACTGCAGCATCAGCGCCCAGCGCACCAGGGCGGCCAGCCGCTCGGCGTCGCGCAGTCCGGGCGCGGCCGCCTGCTGTTCGATCAGCGCCAAAGTGCGCTGCATCAGGCGCACCATGGCCGCCGCGGCCAAGGCTTCCTTGGACGGGAAATGCTTGTAGAGGCTGGCCTTGGCGATGCCGACATCGACGGCAACCTCGTCCACCGTCATCAGGTCGAAACCCTTGTCGGCCAGCAGGCGGTTGACCGACTCGACGATGGCGTCTTCACGCACACGCAGCATTTGTTGGCGGAAGGAAAGGCGGGCCACGGCCAGAGTTTAGCCGTCACCGTCACCAGGTGAACTGCTCAGTCGCGTCGGCAACACCCGGTCTGGGCCTTGGGCGTGCAGGCTAGTTGGCGGTCTTGCGCCGGCTGGTCCAACGCGCCATGAAGCTGGCGCCGCTGCCCTTGGCGGTGCTGCGCGACGCGGGCTTGGCGTCGTCGTCGGCGATGCTCATGTCCAGCCCGAATGCGGTGCCCATGTCAGCCGCGTCGTCGTCGACCTCGGCGCGTTGAGTCTGCCAGGCGTGGTACCAACGGGCGGGGGCATCGGCCTTTTTCATGGGCGGGCCTTGAAGGGTGGGCAACAGCCTCAAGTGTCGCGCCGCATGCCCGCCCGTGGCACCCCGAGAAGAGGGGGGCGCGTGCGTCAAATCACAAGAATGCAACACATCCGAGGCCGTCGATACAATCGCGCCCCGCTCACGATCCGCCGCCGCTGGCCCACGCCAACGCTGGACTGCATGACGCCAGCCTCCCCCACGGCCACGTTGCCCGCACAGCCTGGCTACGCCGCCATCGACTTCGGCACGTCCAACTCCGCCATCGCCTTGCCCCAACCGGGGGGCGGCGTGCGCCTGGTGGCGCTGGAGAGTGGCCAGCCCACCATGCCCACGGCGGTGTTCTACCGCGCCGACACACCGCCGGCGCAGTTGGAGCCCGACCGGCTGTACGGCCGCGCCGCGCTGGCCGCCTACGTGGAGGGCACCGACGGCCGGCTGATGCGATCGATGAAGAGCATCCTGGGCTCCACCCTGCTGGACCAGAGCACCGATGTCGGCGCTGGCCGCGCCGTGCGCTACCGCGACGTGGTGGTGGGTTACCTGCGCCACCTCAAGCGTGTCGCCGAGGCCGAGGGCGGCCAGCCCCTGCCGCGTGTGGTGTTGGGCCGGCCGGTGTTTTTTGTCGACGACGACCCAGCGCGCGACGCCCAGGCCCAGGCCGCGCTGGAGGCAGCGGCCCGCGCGGTTGGCTTTGCCGAGGTGCAGTTCCAGTACGAGCCCATTGCTGCCGCGCTGGACCACGAAAGCCACATCGACCACGAACAGGTGGTGCTGGTGGCCGACATCGGTGGTGGCACATCGGACTTCTCGCTGGTGCGCGTGGGCCCGCTGCGCCACGGCCGCGCCGAGCGGCGCGACGACATCCTGGCCAACCACGGCGTGCACCTGGCCGGTACTGACTTCGACCGCCACATGGAGCTGGCCAGCATCCTGCCGCTGCTGGGCTACCGCACGCTGCGCCCGGCGCGGCCGGGTGAAGCGCCGCGCGAGGTGCCCACCGGCGTGTACTTCGACCTGGCCACCTGGCACCTCATCAACACCGTCTACGCCCCGGCCCGGCTGGCCGAATTGCGCGGCATGAAGAGCTGGTACCAGGACCCGACGCACCACGCCCGCTTGACGAAGACACTGGAACAGCGCCTGGGCCACGCCCTGGCAGCGGCGGCCGAGCAGGCCAAGATTGACGTGGCGCAGCACGGCACAGCACAGATCGACCTGTGGCTGCTGGAGCGCGGCTTGCAGGCCACGCTGCAAGAAGACCAGGCGGCCAACGCCATCGAGGCCGATCTCGAACGCATCGTGCAGGCGGCCCGCGAAACCGCGCGCCAGGCGGGCCTGGCGCCGGGCGATGTGGATGTCGTGTACTTCACCGGCGGCTCAACCGGCCTGACGCCCTTGGTCGACCGCATCGCGGCGTGCTTCCCGGCAGCGCAGCAGGTGCGCGGCGACCGCTTTGCCAGCGTGGCGCAGGGGCTGGGCTGGCACGCCAGGGCCGTTTTCGGCCCTGGCCTGTGAATTTCGAGGGCCGTTTTCGGCCCTGGCCTGTGAATCAGCGCAGCCAGGCCGGCCGCGGGCTCAAGGCACCCAGCGGTTGCCGTTGGCCTTGTAGCGCGCCACGGCCGCCTTCAGGTCGCCCAGTTCTTCGCAGCGGCCGGAGCAGACCCGCTCCAGCGTGGCCAGCCGGGCTTCGGCCACGGGCAGTTCGCCTTTCATCAGCGCCAACTCGCCGGCGTACTCCAGGGCACCGCGGTGCCGGGGGTCTATGCGCAACGCGGCGTCGTAGTAGCGCTGGGCGGTGGCCAGGTCGGGCGTGGCCTGCTTGCGCTGCGCGTAGCCCTTCAGGTTGTTCCAGTCGGCGTTGCCAGGCGTGCCCACCTTGCGCAGTTCTTCGATGGCTGCTGGCCACTGTTTGGCCTGGATGCGCGCCCGGGCCATGGCCAGCGGGTCGGCGGCGGCGGGCTTTTCGGGCTCGGTGGGGGCTGTGGTGTCAGCCGCGTGGCTGGTCAGGCTCGCCAGGCTGGCCAGGCTCAGCAGCACGGCGGCGGCGAGGGTGTTCAGGTTCACAGCGGGTCTCCTTGAAGAAAATCAGCGGCGGCGGCGTTTCGGCGCACGCCGGCTCGGGTGGCGTGAGGGCGCCGGCGCGCGTGGGCGCGTCACGTCGGCCATCAGCATGAGCGCGCGCACGATGTCCTGCACCGCCTCGGCCAAGTCGGCGGGCGGCTCCAGGGTCTCGATCACGGCGGCCAGGGCGTCGGCGTCTTCCAGGTCGTCGGGGTCGAAGTGCAGGTACAGCAGGGCCAGCGGCTCCAGCAGGTCGGGCGCGTCCATCGCCATCAAGCCGGGGAAGGCGTCCATGGCGGCGGCAAAGCCGGCCACCCAGGGCAGCACGCTTTCTGAAGGCGAGGCCTCGTCCTCGAGCGGGTAGATCCAGGGGTCGAACCAGTCGCGCCGGGCAATGGCCTGGTCGATTTCGGCATGGCGGCGGCGCACGAGTGCCTGCAGTTCGTCCAGCGCGGCACCGGGCGGTGCGGCGCGGCCGTCGACATCGGTAACGTACTTCAGCCACTGCGCTGCATCCACCGGCCGCGGCTGCAGCAGCACGCCGCACAGAAAGCCGTCCAGCGCGCTGGCGTCCAGGGGCTCCAGCGGCGGGGCCACGCTCTCGAGCAGGGTTTGCAGCCGTTCGAGGTCGGCGTCGGCCAGGGCTTGTGTCGTCATGCCGGCGATTGTCTGGCATCGTGCGGCGCCGGGCCCGACACGCATAAACTGGCCGGCTACCCACGCTGGAGACCTCTCATGGCTGCCCCCGTTCCTTTCACCTCCACCGCCGATGTCGGTCACTGGATCGCCGGTGCCGCCCGCGCCGGCGGGGGCGGCCGTTCGCAGGCCGTCTACAACCCGACCACGGGCGCCGTGGCGCGCCAGGTGCTGCTGGCCGGCGCGGCGGATGTCGACGCTGCGGTCGCGGCCGCCACCGCGGCGCAACCGGCCTGGGGCGACACGCCGCCGATCCGCCGCGCCCGCGTGATGAACAACTTCCTGGCGCTGATGAATGCCCACCGCGACGAGCTGGCCGCCATCATCACCGCCGAGCACGGCAAGGTTTTCAGCGACGCCCAGGGCGAGGTCACGCGCGGCATCGACATCGTCGAGTTCGCCTGCGGCATCCCGCAGCTGCTCAAGGGCGACTACACCGAGCAGGTCTCCACCGGCATCGACAACTGGACGCTGCGCCAGCCGCTGGGCGTGGTGGCCGGCGTCACGCCCTTCAACTTTCCCGTCATGGTGCCTTGCTGGATGTTTCCGTTGGCGCTGGCCTGCGGCAACGCCTTCATCTTGAAGCCCAGCGAGCGTGACCCCAGCGCCAGCCTGTTGATGGCCCGGCTGCTGGCCCAAGCCGGCCTGCCGGCCGGTGTGTTCAGCGTGGTGCAGGGCGACAAGGCGGCTGTTGACGCCCTACTGACCCACCCCGGCGTGGCCGCGCTCAGCTTTGTCGGCTCCACCCCCATCGCCCAGCACATCTACGAGACCGGCGCCCGCCATGGCAAGCGCGTGCAGGCCCTGGGCGGCGCCAAGAACCACCTGGTGGTGATGCCCGACGCCGACATCGAGCAAGCCGTCGATGCGCTGATCGGCAGCGCCTACGGCTCGGCCGGTGAACGCTGCATGGCCATCAGTGTGGCGGTGCTGGTGGGCGACGTGGCTGATCGCATCGTGCCGCTGCTGGCCCAGCGCGCGCGCGCGCTGAAGGTGGGCGACGGCTTGACGGCCGATGTCGAGATGGGCCCCATCGTCACGGCCGCCGCGCGCGACCGCATCGAGGCCAGCATCGCCCGCGGTGTGGAAGAAGGTGCCGCACTGGTGGTGGACGGCCGCGGCCTGCGTGTGGCGGGCTTGGAGCAGGGTTTCTTCACCGGCGGCAGCTTGTTCGACCATGTCACGCCGGCCATGCACATCTACCGTGAGGAAATTTTCGGCCCCGTGCTGGCCTGTGTGCGTGCGCCTGACTTTGCCGCGGCGCTGGCGCTGGTCAATGCCCATGAATACGGCAACGGCGTGGCCTGTTTCACCAGCGACGGCGCGGTGGCGCGCGAGTTTGCGCGCCGCGTGCAGGTGGGCATGGTGGGCATCAACGTGCCGATTCCCGTGCCCATGGCCTGGCATGGCTTTGGCGGCTGGAAGCGCAGCCTGTTCGGCGACACCCACGCCTATGGCGAAGAGGGCGTGCGCTTCTACACGCGGCAAAAGAGTGTGATGCAGCGCTGGCCGGACAGCACCGTGCGCGGTGCCGAGTTCGCCATGCCCACGGCCAAGTAGCCGCGGCGCGTCGCACTCAGCTGCCGATCACGCCGCCGTCGTCCTTACGGATGACCAGTGTGGCCGATCGTGGCCGGCCGTCGGCCCTGAAGTCGGGCCAGTTCGAGAACTGGCGTGGCGCCGAACCGTCGCGTGGCGTGCCCGAGCCGGGGTGCTGGATGTTGACGAACATCGTGCGGCCGTCGGGCGCCCAGGTAGCGCCGGCGAGTTCGCAATTCATGGGGCCGACGAGGAAGCGGCGCACCTCGCCCGTGGCGGGGTTGCAGGCCAGCAGCGCGTTGTTGCCCATGCGGGCGAATTCGCCCTGGCCGCTGGCACGGTGGTCGGTGCCTATCCACAGCACACCGCGGCTGTCGAAGGCGATGGTGTCGGGGCCGGCCAGTGCATCGCCCTTGATGTTGCCTTTGGCCTGCTCGCGCTTGTTGGCCGGGTCGCCGGCCAGCAGCAAGTGGTTCCACTGAAAGGCCTCACCCGAGAAATCGCCCTGCTCTTGCCAGCGGATGATGTGCCCCATGGTGTTGTTGGCGCGCGGGTTGGCCGCGTCCACGCCGGGGTTGTTGCCCACGCCGCGTTGCGAGTTGTTGGTCAGCGTGCAGTAGACCCAGCCGGTTTGCGGGTCGATGGCCAGCCATTCCGGGCGGTCCATCTTGGTCGCTCCCAGCAGGTCCGAGGCCTGGCGCGCCTTGATCACCACCTCGCCCTGGTCGGCAAAACCGTTGGCAGCGGTCAACGGGCCGCTGCCGTGCACCACGGGCAGCCAGCGGCCGCTGCCGTCGGCGTCGAAGCGTGCGACGTACAGGGTGCCGTGGTCCAGCAGTGTGGCGTTGGCCTGGGCGGCGCTGTGGCCGTTGCCGGCCGGCGCAATGCGGTCGCGGCTGACGAACTTGTAGATGTACTCGAAGCGCGCGTCCTCGCCCGAATACACCACCGCGCGGCCGTCCTTGGTGGTGGCCACCCAGGCGCCTTCGTGTGCGGCGCGGCCGATGGCGGTGCGCTTGACGGGCGTGCTGGTGGGGTCCATCGGGTCCACCTCCACCACCCAGCCAAAGCGGTGGGGCTCGTTGGGGTTGCGCACGGTGTCAAAACGGTTGTCGTGCTCGGGCCAGCGGTTCCAGGTGTTCCTGCTGATGCCCCAGCGGCGCTCGTGCGCGGTGGGCACGTCGGCGGCCGTGAAGTAGCCGGCCCAGTTCTCTTCGCCCGACAAATAGGTGCCCCAGGGCGTGATGCCGCTGGCGCAGTTGCCTAGGGTGCCCAGCACGGTGCGGCCGGCGGGGTCGGCGCTGGTCTTCATCAGCGTGTGCCCTGCCGCCGGGCCGCCGATGGCCAGCGGCGTGTTGGCGGTGATGCGGCGGGCGTAGCGCGACGGCCGCACCATCTGCCAGCGGCCGGCAAGTTGTTCGACCTCGATCACGGCGATGCCATGCGCGGCTTGCGACTTGCGCACCTTGTCTGCGCTCAAGACCGCGTGTCCGTCCGGGTGCAGCAGGGCTTCGTCGGTGTATTCCTGGTTGATGACCAAGAGCCCGCGGCGCGAGCCGTCCAGCGCAAAGTAGTTCAGGCCGTCGTGGTGCATGCCCATCTGCACGGCCTGCTCGGCGGCGGTGTTGCTGGCGTCGAACCTGAACGCTGGCATGTTGCCGGCCAGGCCCACCGGCTCGCCCCAGGGCGCCAGCGGAGTGGCGGTGTAGCCCGCCGGCACGACCACGTGGTCGGTGGTCGAAGCCGGCACCCCGCGAAACCCCAACACCGGCCCGCCGGGGCCGCGTGCGCCTGCGCCCTGCACCGCGCAACCAGCCAGCAGCGTGGCCAGCGACAGGCCGACGCCGCCCTGCAGCAACAGCCGCCGCGTGGGGTCAGACACGTCGTGGATGCTGGGGTTGGAGGATCGGTTGCTGTCCTCCATCGTCGAGAAGTCTTTGGCCATGGCGGGCGTCCTGGGGTGCGCTGTGGTTGATTGTGGCGGGCATGTCAGCGCCGCTTGGCGCCTACAGCTTCTCGGTCTCACCCGCCCGCGGCTGCCACTTCATCAGCCGGCGCTCGACGCGGCCGACCGCTGCATAGCAATTTGCTATAGTCTTGCACCGTGCATGTGATCTCCCACAAAGCCCTGGTTGACTTCTGGTCCCTTCACGCTCAGGCCCGTGCGCCCTTGTCTGCCTGGTACCGCATCGTCAGCGAAGCCCGCTACACCGACTTCGCCAGCGTGCGCCGCAGCTTCAACTCCGCCGACGCGGTGGCACGTGACTTCGTGGTGTTCAACGCCAACAGCTTTCGCATCGTCACCGCCATTCACTACAACCGCGGCAAGCTCTATGTCCGCCACGTATTCACGCACGCCGAGTACGACCGTTGGTCAGTACGGCTGAAGAAGGGATTGTCATGACCGTCAGCACCAAGAACGTGGTTCCCGATGCCGCCGCCCTGCAGGCCGCCTGGGCCACGCTGGAACGCAGCGTGGGACCGCTGGCAGCCATCCGCTCCAAGCGCGAGTACGAGCGCAAACACAAGCTCATGAACGCCCTGCTTGACGAGATCGGCGGGGGCCAGGTTCATCCCCTGGCTGGACTGCTGGACTTGCTGGGCGAACGCGTGGCTGCCTACGAGTCGCACAACGCGCCCATGCCCGAGGCGCCGCCGGCCGAGGTGCTGCGCCTGCTCATCGCCACGCATGGCCTGTCGCAGGCCGATCTGGCGGCCGAGCTGGGTGGCCAGCCGGTGGTCAGCGCCGTACTTGCTGGCAAGCGCGCCATCAACGCGCGCCAAGCCAAGGCGCTGGGTCAGCGCTTTGCTGTCTCGCCGGCCGTGTTCATCTGAAGCCGCGCTCAGCCGCCGCGAAACCCCGAGCGCCTACAGCTTCTCGGTCTCACCCGCCCGTGGCTGCCACTTCATCAGCCGGCGCTCGACGCGGCCGACCACGGCGTCGAGCACCAGCGCAAACATCGTCAGCACCAGGATGCCGGCCATCACGGTGTTGATGTCGAAGGTGCCCTCGGCCTGCAAGATGAGGTAGCCCACGCCTTGGCTGGACCCCAAGTATTCGCCCACCACCGCGCCCACGAAAGCCAGGCCGACGCTGGTGTGCAGGCTGCTGAAGACCCAGCTCGTGGCGCTGGGCAGGTAGACATGGCGCAGCAACTGCCGGCTGTTTGCGCCCAGCATGCGGGCGTTGGCCAGCACCACGGGGCTGACTTCCTTCACACCCTGGTAGACGTTGAAGAAGACGATGAAAAACACCAGCGTCACGCCCAGCGCCACCTTGCTGGCAATGCCCAGCCCGAACCAGACCGAAAAGATGGGCGCCAGGATGATGCGCGGCATGGCGTTGGCCGCTTTCACGTAGGGCTCCAGGATGGCGCTGGCCAGCGGGCTCAGCGCCAGCCACAGCCCCGCCAGCAGGCCCAGCACCGAACCCACGCCAAAGGCCAGCAGGGTCTCGATCAGCGTCACGGCCAGGTGGCGGTAGATGTCGCCTGTCGTCACGAACCAGGCCCAGATGCGGCCCAGCACCTTCAGCGGCTCACCGAAGAAAAACGCCGCCTGGCGGTCGTTGTCGAACATGAACAGCGGCAGCAGGCCCGGCGTGGTCATCGCGTGCCAGAACACAAACAGCGCCAGCAGCAGCGCCAACTGCCACACCCACAGGTGGCGCGGCTTCACGCTTGCACCCAACGGCCTGCGGCCGGTCCCGCCAGGCGGGAGCGAGCCCCTTCGGGCGGCCGAGCGGGGCTCACTTCGCCACCTTCAGTTGCTGCGCGTAGCCCTTGAGCACCTCGTCGCGCAGCACGGCCCAGATGGCGGCGTGCAGCTCGATGAAGCGCGCACTGGTCTTGATCTCGGCCACGTCGCGCGGGCGCGCCAGGTCGACCGTGAATTCGCCGATGGGGTGGCTGGCCGGCCCGGCCGAGAGCACCACCACGCGGTCGCTCATGGCGATGGCTTCGTCGAGGTCATGGGTGATGAAGAGCACAGCCTTTTTCTTGCTGGACCACAGCTCAAGGACTTCGTTTTCCATCAACTGCCTTGTCTGGATGTCGAGCGCCGAAAACGGCTCGTCCATGAGGATGATGTCCGGGTCCAGCGCCAGCGTCTGCGCCAGGCTGGTTCGCTTGCGCATGCCGCCCGACAACTGATGCGGGTAGCGGTCGCCAAAGCCGCCCAGGCCGACCTGGCGCAGCCACTGCTCGGCACGGTGTTTGGCGTCGGGCACGCCGCGGAATTCCAGCCCGGCCATGACATTGCCCAGCGCCGTGCGCCAGGGCATCAGGCTTTCGGTCTGGAACATGTAGCCGGCGCGCGCGTTGATGCCGACCAGCGGCTGGCCGAAGACCTGCACCGTGCCCGTGCTGGGCGCCAGCAAGCCGGCGGCCACGTTGAGCAGCGTGCTCTTGCCGCAGCCGGTGGGGCCGACGACCGAGACGAACTCGCCCGCACCCACGCTCAGCGTCACGCCGCTGACCGCGGTGTAGCGCTGGCCAGGGTCGTCGCGGCTGACGAAGGTGCAGGCGACGGCCGAGAGGGCCAGCGCAGCGTGATCGTCCACCTGCGTCATGCGGCCAACTTGGCCCGGTACTCGACTCCGGGTAGCGACTCGAAGTGCGCGTCGCAGGTGACCAGCGGCACCTGCTGGTGCAGCGCAGTCGCGTAGATCAACGCATCAGCGGCGGCTAGCCTGAACTGCAGCGCCAGTGCAGCGGCGTGCAAGGCCGTGGCCTCGTTGAGTGGGACGATGCGTGAATTGCGTGTTGCGGCAATGACCCGGTTGGCGAGCTCTTCGCCGCGTTCGCGCAAGACCCAGCGGCACAACTCGTACTGCACCAGCGTCGGCACGAGAACCTGGTCCGGGTCGACAAACAAGCGCCGGTAGTGTTGGCCCGTGGGCGTGCCCTGCAACAACTCGATCCAGACGCAGGTGTCGGCCAGCCTCACTTCCTGACCACCTTGCGGCGCAGTTTGGCCGGGCGTGCCGGCGCAGGCAGGTCGCTGCGATCGCGCACGCCCTCGGTGTTGGCGCCGGACATCAGGCCCACCAACTCGAGGACCGAAGGCTGCGGCACCAGCCGCATGCCTGTCCCGGTGTTGATGAAAGCGAGCTTCTGCCCGGGCTTCAGGCCCAGCGCTTCGCGCACGTCCTTGGGGATCGAGATCTGGAACTTGCTCGAAAGCGTGGCCGTGTTCATTTCTTACGCCAGGGTGAAAGATGGCCGATTGTAGGCAGCATGAATCCGCATCGCTCCGGCGACTTTCAAGGTGTGGCGCGCTCTCGGCAGCGGCGGCCGGCCAAGACATGTCGCTCGACCTGGAGAAGAAAAGGGCGCGATGAGCTGCCAAGTTAGGGGGTTGACGCCCCCCCCCCCCTGACGATCCAGACTGCACACATTCAACCTGTTAGCCCCAACTGGTCGAGCTGTTCATCAACTCCGCCGTCCAAGATGGTCGGCGATCTCGGGAGCGAAAAATGAAGGTCAGAGTTCTTCTGCTGCTGGCTGCGTGTCTGGTTCCAGTCGTGGTGCAAGCACAACGAGAGCGCACTGACTCGCAGTTCAGCGGCTCGTTCAAGATCGACGGCAAGAGTCAGCAGCTTTGGATATCGCACGACAGGAGTAGCAAGCAAACGACCGTCTGCAATGGTGAGCGCACACCGGTTTGCTCAGTCACACCGATGGACGCGATCAGTGTCGTGCCAATTGGGAAAGAGGCGAAGCTTCTCGTGCAGCGTTCGCCCAAGGACTTTGTGCTTTGTAGCGTCGCCGGGCCAGGGTTGGCACTGAACTGCGCGCCGACGAAAATCAATGACCATCTGGCAACAGTCTCCACCGATAGGGGCGGGCAGATCAGCTTTGTGATGGGTGCTGACGGCACTGTCTGCGGATTTGAGGAAAAGGCGGGCATGCGGTGCAGCGCCATTCAGCGGCCAGGCGGAAGCGCTGACGCTCACTTTGGCGCGTTCAGTCAGCCAAGTGGGCGTTCTGACGAAGTGCTCTTCCTTCGTCAAGATGGGCCAGTTGTTTGCGGGACAGACGCACGATTTGGCTGCAAGACCGTAGAGGGTCTGAAGCCTGTTGCTTGGGGCGCGAGCGTTGTAGCCACCAGGGTCGCAGGCTCCAAGAGGTCAGTCTTGATTTCCTACAAGGACGCCAAGGCGATACAGCCCAGTTTTTCATGATTCCTTCCATTGATCGCGCAGCGACCAGCCAAAAGCCGGCAGAAGGTGGAATGTCAGAGGCTGATCGGATGCCATCGGCCTTGACACTGGCGATCGAAGCTGCGAACTCAAAAATCAATCGCCTCCTGCGCGAAAAGGTTCGCTACATTGCAGAACTGAATGGGGAGCGGCTTGACTTGGTTGCGCAAGACGACCGTGTGGACAACAGCGACTGGCGTCTTGTTTTGGCCGGTGACGGCTACGGAGTTGGCCAAACCGTCGAAATCACAACCACGCGAATAAAGAACGAATTTGATGTGACCCTTCTGGATCTTGAGGTCTATAGCGACACTTTCGACTTTCTACCTGTTACACGTGAATACTTTATACCGCCGCCGCCAACATGTGCTGAACGTCGTTCAACGTGTGATCGCGACTACTCGAAACGAGCGGATGTTTGTGATGTACTGAGCGGTGTGGTCTTGGCCGCCGGAGTAGTTGGCACGGCGGGCGGATCTGTACTTATTGGAGTACTTTCAAGATCATGGTCCGGATTCTCTGCTACTGCGGGCGTGGGTATCGGACTCACGGGCACATTGGCAGCAACTCACAATGGCCTCTGCAAAGCAAACGCCTCACTCCTGCGATTGCAGTGCAATGATGGGTGCTGAATACTTCTCCTTCGTTAGGCGCACAACGGTCAATACCGTTTAATCTCAAGCTGAAAAATCTTGCGCTTTCGCTGGCAGTAGTGTCGCAACGCCGGCTAGTCCCTAACTTACCGCCCTTAGCAGCACATGGTCGCGGGCCTAAGCATGGTGGGAATCTGAACCTCAATCAACTTCTGGAAACGTATGAACGAGAGAGAACGTTTCGAAGCGCGCCTTCGCAATGGACAGGCGCTGCTCCGAAAGGCTGGTCTAGACCGGCCGTTTGCCGGTATCGAGCGTCTGGTGAGAAAGTGCGGCTTCTTGATTCCTCCAGTGCTGTTCATGAATGGCAACAAGCTCTTCGCCTTTGTGTTCACCTTCTTTATATGTTGCTTGTTGCCGGTTTACGTTGTTGTTTCATTATTCATCGAAGGGGCGGGAGCTGTCTGGCCTTACATAGCGCTGCTGCCAATACTTACGGCCGGATTCGCAGCGCTGCTGTTGTCACTATATTTTCGTCATCTCCGCGTCGAACATGGATTGCCAAATTGGGAAAGCATACCGGAGTCGCCGCAGCCTTAGCTGTTATCCTCTGGCCCAGCTCAGGCTCCACCGCGACTCCATATTCGGAATCCACTGCTCAAGTAATTCCAAAGTCTGGGCAAATCGTTGAAGTTGTGATTCACTCCCCAAAGGCTAAGGGGAGAATACCGACTCCGACCGTCATCTTCCTCCATGGTACAGCGATTGCTGAACGCGCCGGTACCAGACCTTTGCTCGCCCCTGCTTTGTCGGCTTTTCTTGGGGCCAAGGGATGGGCTGTAATGTATCCACAAAGCCAATTTAGCCGCATAACCCTCCCATCTGACCGAGAGGCATTGGAGCTGTTTTGTCAAGAGCAAATGAGCAGTGCGAGAGTTTCCCGCGAAGTTGATTTGCTGGTCGAGTCCATTGAGATGGCGCTGGATGGCATGCCTGAGCTGGATAAGCGTGTCGTGCTGGCTGGGCATTCGCGAGGTGGCATTTTGGCGCTTCTAATCGCGTCGAGGATGCACTCGGTTATCGGGGTAGTGAACTTCTCCGGTGGATGGATCGGTAGCGGATGCAACAACTCGGAAATCTTCAACCAAAGACTCTTCGTGGCTGCAGGTAGCTATCCGGCGGTCTCGCTTTGGATTTACGGGGAGAACGACGAGACATTTGATATGGTTTATTCGGCGCGTATGCTCATGGCCTATTCAAGAGCCGGTGGCAGGGCGATCCTACATACCAAGACCATCGGCGATGAGTCTGGTCACGGTATATTCAATTTCAGTCGCTACTGGAGCGAAATATTATCGGCTTACCTCACAGAGATCACCGGTGTGCGCTGAGAGTCTCGCGTAGGCTTGCATTGCTTCACTGCGCAACGGCTTGGGTTCTGGCGGCTGAGGTTGCATCTGCAGAGAGCGAATCCGCGACGGAGGCTGATCCCGTTCAGTCGTGCCCAACTCGTCATAAAGAGCTTGACGCGATCATCGCCAACGTTAAGAAAGGCGGGGACATCCCGTCGAGAATTCTTGAGGCCACCAAGCCGTTTCTGGGCGCCGCCTTCGAACTAAATCCTACGGGTGAGGGTGCGGGGAGTATTGACGACGAGCCGTTTGTCGTTTTGAACCGGTTTGATTGCACTACCTTCATTGAGACTGTATTGGCTTTGGCCTTCTCGGAAACTTCAGATGATTTTTGTCGTCTGCTTTCCCGAGTTCGCTATGGCGGCTGCTTGCCGGCCTTTGAAAACAGGCTGCATTTCCCGTATTCACAGTGGGTGACTGAGAATGAGCGACAGGGATTCTTTCGTGTCATCAAATCAGCACCGGCCATGGCGCACCGGGAGCGTGTGGACGTAGAGAATTGGTTGAAGTTCATGCCCGAGAATGCGATGTACTCCAACATAAACTTCGAGTCTCGTGAATCACTAAGCAGTATTGCAGAAATCAGCAAGAGGCTTGGTCGAAGCTATTCGGTGACCATTTGGTCGAGCGAAGTTGCGAAACTGTTGCAAACAACGAGTTTCGCAAAGGGCGACATTGTTGGATTCATAGGTTTGGGGGGCGATCTGAGCCGGTATCCCGGCGAGCGCAACTCGATCACGCACATGGGAATCGTTGTATCAGTTGACCCAGTCGTTGTAATTCGAGCGGCGTCGCAAGTTTTCGGCAGAGTAACGGACGCGTCGATCTTAAGTATCACCAGGCGCCGCGGGGTTGCCAACGTCAGGGCAGTGTTGTTGCGCCCAGGCCGCGGGGTGCACCCCGGCCTTAGCGCCGTTGACCCGTCCAACGTTCGAGCGCGGAGATCACTTTCCGCGGCGCGTTGCTGACTCCGAGCCAATAGCCTCTTGGCGCCGTCGAGGCCGAAGAAGGCGGTGTCGCGCGCTACCGGTGCCAGCGAGAAGAGGCACACGTTTGTGGGGCTCACCCCTTGGGATACCTGACGTTGGCCCTCTTCGCAAAATCATTCGTCCACACCGCCGCCAGGTCGAGCTTGGCCGCGGCGATCTCGGGGTCGATGCTGGCCAGCGCGCGGTAGGCCGTGTCTGCCCCCTTGTCGGGGAACAAGCCGTCGGCCGACAGCGCGCCCTGCGCGGCGCGAAAAGCGTCGATGTAGACGGCGCGGTCGCCGAGCAGGAAGGCCTCGGGCACCGTCGTGATGATCTCGGTGGCGCCTGCGGCCTGGATCCACTTGTTGGCGCGCACGATGGCGTTGGCCAGCGCCTGC
>JANOLY010000246.1:0-14031 GCA_031420055.1 Burkholderiales bacterium
CAGAGTGACACCTTGCGTAGTCGCAGAGGCAGGAGGCTGCCGACCAAGCTCACGCCGGACACCAGAAAAAAGGCCACACAGACAGCCGCGGCAATGGTCACGCGATTGTTGATCCCCGTGCCCACCCTGAAGTAACTGAAGAAGTAGGCATAGCTGAGGCCGGCAACGACGAAACCACCAATGAGAGTTAGAACAAGAACCAGACGCGTTGGATACGACGTGCTGTCACGCTGCGCAGCCCGCTTCAGTGCAAGGTAGATGCCAACAGCCGAGATGAGGCTGATCCCGAGAACTGCCCCATCGAAATGGTGCCGAAAGATCGTGGCAAGTATGCGAGGCAAATTGACGACATAAGCACCCACCGTCAGTTCGACGGCAGCCGGTAGTGCATCGCTCAGCGCTGACCAGCGGGGTGCACCGCCTCGTTCAGACATCTCGCCCTTGAAGAGCACACACAGTGCGATCAACACTGTCGGTATGACATACAGCGAGACGATGTCGACTGGTTTCGATGAGCGGGCCTGCGAGACCCGAACCAATTGGCGATGTTTGACCCCGACAACCAGCAAGCTGAACAAGAACAACGGAATGAAGACTTCGTAGGCAAGGACGCTCCCGAGCAGGCAGAGTGCTGCCCCCACCGCCCATGCTGCGTACCTGCGGCGCGTTTCGGTCAACAGTTGGAGTACGCAGTACAGCCAGGCGAAGTACAGAGCCATGCTGAGATTGGCCTGAAACACCGCGTACCAGAACCGAGCAGTCGAATAGTGAGGAAGCGTGCCGTAAACCAGTACGACAGCCAAGCTGAGCAATCGGTTTTCGCAAAACGTGCGCAAGACAAGATAGAAAGCGCAGAGCCCGCCAGCGAAGACCACCGTATTGACAACGTGGTAGCCAAGCGGATCCAGACCGAACAGTCGATAGAGCGCAGCAAGGTAAAGTGCCTGTACTGGCCGCGCCCGTGTGTTTGCATCGGCCTCAAAGAACGATCGAACGAGTCCCGTCAGCGACTGGTCGCCAGCAAAGGTGAAGGCACGCAAGAAGCCCCAGTCATCGCTGTAGAACCCCAGCCACGGCACGTAGACCGCCGCGGTGAGAAGGACGACAACCGCGACTACGGCACAGTCCTGCAGCGTCGAAGACGTGATGGGCGTTGTGGCTTTGATGGTGAGAACCTTCAGAACGATCTCCTTGGCCCCGAGCAGCGGACAGCGTCCGCACAACCGCTTGAACGCCTACGGCGTGAACTGCCCCGGAAACCACCACAGCAGCGCCGCCGTCATCAGCGTGTAGCGCAGGAACTTGCCGATGGCCATGTACACCACGCAGGGCCAGAACGGCAGCTTCAGCCAGCCGGCCACGGCGCACAGCGGGTCGCCCACCAGCGGCAACCACGACAGCAGGCAGCCCTTGGGCCCCAGGCGCTCCAGCCAGGTCAGCGCCTTCATCTCCAGGCGCTTGTGTTTCACGCGCTCGTACAGCGTTTCAGCGCCGTAGCCATCCACCAGCTGATGGCCCCGCCAATGGTGTTGCCGGCGGTGGCCACGAAGATGGCTGGCCAGAACAGCTCGGGGCTGAGCTTGAGCAGACCGAACACCGCGAACTCGCTGCCCATGGGCAGCAAGGTGGCTGACACCACGGCCACGATGAACACCGTGGTCAGCCCGTGTTGCGGCAGCGAGAACCATTCCAACAGCGACAGAAATTGGGCTTCCATCGGGGCATTATCGGGACCGCGTCGGCCGCTGCGGGCGCGAGGTTTTGGCCGGGTGCCCGCCGCTATACTCACGCCTCATTTTTGAGCAGCCGCCCGCGCTGACCCGCCCCATGCGCATCGGCGCCATCACATTGCCCAACCGGCTCTTCGTGGCCCCCATGGCCGGCGTCACCGACCGGCCTTTTCGCATGCTGTGCCGCCAGCTCGGCGCGGGCTATGCGGTCAGTGAAATGGTCACCAGCAAGCGCGAGTTGTGGGATTCGCTCAAGACCTCGCGCCGTGCCGACCACAGCGGTGAGCCCGGGCCCATCGCTGTGCAGATTGCCGGCGTCGACCCGCAGGAAATGGCCGACGCCGCGCGCTACAACATCGACCGCGGCGCGCAGATCATCGACATCAACATGGGCTGCCCCGCCAAGAAGGTGTGCAAGGTCTGGGCCGGCTCGGCGCTGATGCAAAACGAAGCCCTGGCGCTGCGCATCGTGCAGGCCGTGGTGGACGCTTGCGTGCCGTTGAACGTGCCCGTGACACTGAAGATGCGCACCGGCTGGTGCGCGACCGAACGCAACGCGCTGCAACTGGCGCGCGCGGCCGAAGCCGCCGGTGTGGCCATGGTCACCGTGCACGGCCGCACGCGCGAGCAAGGCTACAAAGGCCAGGCCGAGTACGACACCGTGGCGGCAGTGAAGGCCGCATTGAAGATTCCGGTGGTGGCCAATGGCGACATCGACTCCCCCGCCAAAGCACGCCAGGTGCTGCGCACCACCGGCGCCGACGCCGTCATGATCGGCCGCGCGGCACAGGGCCGGCCCTGGATATTCCGCGAGATCGCGCACTACCTGGCCCACGGCACGCCGCCGCCGCCGCCTGCCACGCGCGAGGTGCAGGGCTGGCTGACAGCGCACCTGCACGACCACTACCAGCTGTACGGCGAACACCTGGGCGTACGCACCGCACGCAAGCACATCGGCTGGGCCGTGCGTGCGCTGCCCGGTGGCGAGGCCTTTCGCGCCGCCATGAACACGCTGGACGACTGCGACGCGCAACTGCGCGCCGTGCAGACATTTTTCGACGAGCTGGCCAGCGTGCACCCGGTGCTGCCGGCGGCCAACGACGCCTGTTCCAGGCTGGTGGCATGAGCAAGAAGCTCATCGACGACTGCATACGCGCAAGCGTCGAGCAGTACTTCAAAGACCTGCGCGGCGCCGAGCCCGATGGCCTGCACGAGCTGGTCATCGCCGCGGTCGAAAAACCTTTGCTCGACGTGGTGATGCAGCACGCCGAGGGCAACCAGAGCAAGGCGGCCGAATGGCTGGGCATCAACCGCAACACGCTGCGGCGCAAACTGCTGGACCACAAGATCATCAAGTGACCCACCGGCGCTGTGTGCCGGCTCCCTGACTGCTA
Organism: Burkholderiales bacterium; assembly: GCA_031420055.1. Classification (GTDB taxonomy): domain Bacteria; phylum Pseudomonadota; class Gammaproteobacteria; order Burkholderiales; family Burkholderiaceae_C; genus Rubrivivax. The sequence continues at coordinate 3,125 of JANOLY010000246.1, forward strand.
CCCGTCGCACCCCTCTCAACATGACCACGCTCACTGCGCTCCTGTCCGTGTCTGACAAGACCGGCATCGTCGACTTCGCCCGCGCCCTGGCCGCGCAAGGCGTGCGCCTGCTGTCCACCGGCGGCACCGCCCGCTTGCTGGCCGAAGCCGGCCTGGCCGTGACCGAAGTGGCCGAGGTCACCGGATCCCCCGAAATGCTGGACGGCCGTGTGAAGACCCTGCACCCGCGCATCCACGGTGGCCTGCTGGCGCGGCGCGATATGCCCGCGCACATGGCCGCATTGCGCGAACACGGCATCGACACCATCGACTTGCTGGTGGTCAACCTCTACCCCTTCGCCCAGGCCACCGCGCGCGCCGACTGCACGCTGATTGATGCCATCGAAAACATCGACATCGGCGGCCCGGCCATGCTGCGCGCCGCGGCCAAGAACTGGGCCGATGTGGCCGCGCTCACAGACCCCGCCGACTACGCCCAGGTGCTGGCTGAACTGGCCGCGGGCGGTGTCTTGCGCAGCACCAGGTTCGGTCTGGCCAAGAAGGTCTTTGCGCACACTGCCGCTTACGACGGCATGATCACCAACTACCTCAGCGCGCTGCAAGCCGGCGCTGAAGAGGCCGGCACCGCGGTGCCGGCGCGCGAGGCTTTCCCGGCCGTCTTCAACCTGCAGCTGACCAAGACGCAGGACATGCGCTACGGCGAGAACCCGCACCAGGCGGCGGCCTTCTACCGCGACGCCGTCGTGCCCGCCGGCCTGCTGGCCGGCTGGGCCCAGCTACAAGGCAAGGCACTCAGCTACAACAACATCGCCGACGCCGACGCGGCCTGGGAATGCGTGAAGACCTTCGAGGCGCCCTGCTGCGTCATCGTCAAGCACGCCAACCCCTGCGGCGTGGCCGTGGGCGCCACGCTGGTCGATGCCTACACCAAGGCCTGGCAGACCGACCCGACCTCGGCCTTTGGCGGCATCCTGGCCTTCAACCGGCCGCTGGACGAGGCCACCGCGCGCCAGATTGGCGACAACAAACAGTTTGTCGAAGTGCTGATCGCCCCGCACGTCACCCCCGAGGCGCGCGCCGTGCTGGCAAGCAAGGTCAACGTGCGCGTACTCGAGGTGCCTGAGTCGCAGTCGGGCGACCAACCCAATGCGATGGACTTCAAGCGTGTGGGCGGCGGCATGCTGCTGCAAACGCCCGACACCAAGAACGTGTGGCGCGCCGACCTGCGCGTGGTGACCAAACTCATGCCCACCGAAGCGCAGATGAGCGACCTGCTGTTCGCCTGGAAGGTGGCCAAGTTCGTCAAGAGCAACGCCATCGTCTATTGCGCCGGCGGCATGACGCTGGGCGTGGGCGCGGGCCAGATGAGCCGGGTGGACAGTGCCCGCATCGCCAGCATCAAGGCCGCCAACGCGGGCCTGGCACTGGCCGGCTCGGCCGTGGCCAGCGACGCGTTCTTTCCGTTTCGTGACGGGCTGGACCTGGTCATCGACGAGGGTGCTGCCTGCGTCATCCAGCCGGGTGGCTCGATGCGCGACGAAGAGGTCATTGCCGCGGCCGACGAGCGTGGTGTGGCCATGGTCTTCACCGGGACGCGCCATTTCAGGCATTGAAGTCACGGCCGCGGCCACCTCGCAGGGCCGGCTTTTGCGGCGCGTTGCCCGCTAGCATCCCGCCATGTCGCGCGCTGAGTTGATGGGCTTGTTGCTGGCCTTCATTGCCCGCCTGATCACGGGCACGCAGGGGCATTGGAAGGGCTGCCCGCCCAAGGCCGAGCAGCGCATCTACTTCGCCAACCACCAGAGCCACCTGGACTGGGTGCTGATCTGGGCCGCCCTGCCGCACGACCTGCGCGCCACCACGCGGCCGATTGCGGCGCGCGACTACTGGACGTCGTCGCGCTTCAAGCAGTGGCTGACCACCGAGGTCTTTCACGCCGTGTACGTCAGCCGCCAGCGCACCGACGACCAGGACCCGCTGGAGCCGTTGGTGCAAGCGCTGAAGAACGGCGACTCGCTGGTGATCTTCCCCGAGGGCACACGCAGCGCCAAGGGTGAGCCGCGTGAATTCAAGAGCGGCCTGTACTACCTGGCCGAGCAGTTCCCGGGTGTGGCGCTGATCCCGGCCTGGATAGACAACGTGCAGCGTGTCATGCCCAAGGGCGAGGTCGTGCCCGTGCCCATCCTGTGCACGGTGACGTTCGGCGCGCCCCTGCGGCTTGAGCCCGGAGAAGACAAGCGCTTGTTCCTGACCCGCGCGCGCGACGCCGTGCTGGCGCAGCGCCCGGTGAATTCATGATGAACCTGCGCCAGCTCAGCGCAGACCAGCAGGTCGGGCTGCTCTTCATCGGCTTGTTCGGCGCGCTGTTGCTGTTCAGCGCGGCCGTCACGCTGCTGTCGTTTCGCCCCGGCGCGCGTGAGGGCGACAACACCGCCCACCCCGAAGGCGGGCGCCACCAGCGGCTGCTGCGCGACCTGCGCGCGCTGTGGCTCGGCGCCGTGGTGTTCTGGCTGGCCTGGGTGTCGGGTCCGGTCGGTGCCACGCTGGCGTTTGGCGTGCTTTCATTCCTGGCGCTGCGCGAGTTCATCACCCTGGCCCACACCCGGCGCAGCGACCACCGCAGCCTGATCCTGGCCTTCTTCATCGTGTTGCCCCTGCAGTACGTGCTGGTGGGCAGTCGCAGCTTCGACCTGTTCTCGGTCTTCATTCCGGTCTACGTGTTCCTGGCCATCCCCGTGCTCAGCGCGCTGGGCGGTGACCCCGAACGCTTCTTGGAACGCAACGCCAAGATTCAATGGGGCGTCACCGTGTGCGTGTTCGGCCTGTCGCACGCGCCGGCCTTGTTGCTGCTGGACTTTGCCGGGCACCGAGGGCGCGGCGCCTTCCTGGTGTTCTTTCTGGTTGTCGTCACTGCGGTGGCGCAAATTGCGCAGGAGCTGGCCAGCCGCTGGCTGCGCCGCCGCCCTGTGGCGCGGCAAATCGATCGATCGTTTTCCTACCGCGCCTGGTTCATCGGTTCGGCCGCGGCGGGGTTGACGGGCCTGCTGCTGTTCTGGATCACGCCCTTCAAGGCCCCGCAGGCCCTGGCCATGGCCTTCATCGCCGGTGCTGCCGGCACCCTGGGCGAGTTTGTGATGAAGGCGCTGAAGAAGGACGCCGGTGTGCGCTACTGGGGCAACGCCGCGTCGGTGACGGGTGCGGTGGGCCTGCTGGACCGCGTGGCGCCGCTGTGTTTTGCCGCACCCGTGTTCTTCCACTCGGTGCGCTGGTACTTCCAGTTGAAATGATGCCCCCAAGCTCGCTAGCGCTCGCTACCCCCCGAGGGGGCCGTCCGCCTATGGCCCGGCAGAGCCGGTTCCATGGCGGGAAGCTTGGTCTTGTCACTGCGTTGACCTGATGCGCATCCTGGGCATCGACCCCGGTCTGCAAAACACCGGCTTTGGCGTCATCGAAGCCGACGGCCCGCGCCTGGCCTATGTGGCCAGCGGCACCATCAGCACCACCGAGGTGCCGCGCGGCGACCTGCCGCTGCGGCTGAAGATCATCTTCGAAGGCGTGCGCGAAGTCGTACAACGTTACGCACCGGCCTGTGCCTGTGTGGAAATCGTCTTCGTCAACGTCAACCCGCAGAGCACCTTGCTGCTGGGCCAGGCGCGTGGCGCGGCGCTGGCCGCGCTGGTCAGCGGCGACCTGCCCGTGGCCGAGTACACGGCGCTGCAAATGAAGAAGGCCACCGTGGGGCATGGCCTGGCCAACAAGTCGCAGGTGCAAGAAATGGTGCGCCGCTTGCTGAACCTTCCCGGCCTGCCGGGCAAGGATGCCGCCGATGCACTGGGCCTGGCCATCACCCACGCTCATGCAGGGGCGTCGTTTGCCGCGTTGTCGGCGGCATCACCGCTGCAGCGGCGCCAGCATGCGCAGTACCGCAAGGGCCGCACGTTCTGAGCGGACACAGGCCATCGCCAGGGCGGCGCCTGTGTCAGCTGAGTGTTTGTTCATCACAGTGATCAAAATAGCTCAATCTGGTTACTATACTGACCAAATGAGCGCTGCGGAAATCACCTCCGTCCTGGACCGGCAGCTGTTGCTGCAGTTGGGTGACCGACTCAAGCGGCTGCGACAAGCGCAGGGCCTGGGCACGGTCGAGATGGCAGGGCGCGTCGGCGTCACCCGCAACACCCTAAGGTCCGTCGAGGCCGGGGACCCGGCGACGGCCATTGGGACCTACTTGCGCGTGATGTCCGTCCTGGGCGTCAGTGGCGAGTTGGCGCTGCTTGCCGGAGATGCCCTGGTGCCGCCGCCGGCAGGCACTGCTGCGGCACGCTCGCGACGGGCGGCGCCCGTGGTGCAGGTGCGGGTGACTGCGGACCCGGGCCGGCATCGACTGCAGGACCTGCAAAGCAGGTTGCTCCACGAAGAGGCTGTGCGCTGTGCCAAGGCCAGCCCGGCCCTGATTGACCAGGCCAAGACCACGGCCCGGCGCTGGCTGGAAACCGGGGATACACGATCAGCCAGCCTGTGGCTCGACTGGTTGAAGATCCTGGACACCGGCGCCTGGCGAAAGGTGCTCGGACCCAGTCGGCACGCCCAGCAACTGCGGCAGGCCTCTCCGCTGGTCACCGTGCTGCCAGCAGCGGTGCGCCGGGCGATCCTCGCCCAGCTTGGCGGCCTCAAGAAGGGGATCGTGCTCGGCGGCGAGCCACCGCAGCACAAGGGCGTGTCGGCCCCAAGGGGTACGCCATGACCCGCGAAGAGCTCGAACACATCATCCGCGCCAGCGCCGAAATCACCGGCCAGTACGAGTTCGTGATCGTCGGCAGCCAATCGATTCTTGGCGCGGTGCCCAACCCTGAAGAAGTATTCACGGTGTCGATGGAGGCCGACATCTATCCCATGGAGGCCCCTGAGCTTGCCGACAAGATTGACGGCGCGATCGGCGAAGGCTCACGTTTTCACGAGACCCATGGCTACTACGCCCAGGGCGTGGGCCCGCAAACCGCCATCCTGCCCAGCGAATGGCAGCGCCGCGTGTGCCGGATACAGAACGCCAACACAAACGGCCGCGTCGGGTACTGCCTGGACCTGGTGGACCTCTTTCTCTCGAAGGCGGCAGCCGGGCGTGAAAAGGACCGGGTGTTCTGCATGGCGCTGCTCGCGCATGGCCATGTCAAGCTCGCTGAGGTGTTGGCCTTGGTGCCGACCATGCCCCTTGACGACAAGGCGCAACGTACACTGCGCGCGTCGATCCGCCGTTGGGCAAGGTCCTTGCCAGATTCGGGCCAAGACATTCCGGGCGAGTGAGCCGACAGGTGCCGCGGATCTGCCCCGCGATGAAGCTGCTGCGCCGTGCCCTGCACCTATGATGACCCGATGGAAGAAGGCCAGGCCATCGACGACTTCATCACGCGCTGGGCCGCGGCCGGTGGCTCCGAGCGCGCCAACTACCAGCTCTTCGTCACCGACCTGTGCCGCGTGCTGGGCCTGCCGCAGCCCGAGCTGGCGCGCGAGGACACACGCGACAACGCCTATGTCTTCGAGCGCCGTGTCACCTTTGCGCATGGCAGCGGCGCCACCAGCGCGGGTTTTATCGACTGCTACCGCCGCGGCACCTTTGTGCTTGAAGCCAAGAAGCTCAAGGCCGGTGCGCACACGCAAGGTTTTGACGACGCCTTGATGCGCGCCCGCGCCCAGGCCGAAGGCTATGCCCGCGCGCCGACGCCAAACCGGGTCAAGCCCGCACCGCCTGCATTCAGTCTTGTGGGGCGGTGAGTGGATAGCCCAGTTGCCGTTCGTGCCGAAGGGACAGCAAGGCCACTTCGCGTTCGGCGTGGGAGTACAGCATCACATGCCGCGCGAGCACGAGTTCGCGCAACGCCGGCATGCCAAGCGCCTTGGCGAGTTGTGTCGCCTGCTCGGCTTGAAACCGCCCCCAGTCGGTCTGGGCGTCAAGAAATCGTGCCGGTCGCCCGCCCGTAGGCGCGAAGGAGAGGAGGGCCCGCGCCCGCACGATTTCGGCTTGCAACTGGCTGAAACGGGCCGGGGCGGAAGCAGCGTCCTGCTCGACCATGAAGGCACGCGCAGCGGCCAGGCAGGCCAGGAAGTTCGGGACCGCCCGAACCCTGGCGTCAACCGGCAGGCTCACGGTGCCGGTGCGACGCCGAGGGCCTGGTCCAGTTCGCCGTCCGACACGAACTGCCCCGCCAGCGCTTGACGCAAGCCCGTGATGGCGTCGTCGGCCAGCACCAGCCTGGCGTGCTCTGCTTCGAGGGCGTGGTAGTGGTCCAGCCGGCGCGCATCGACCAGGGCCACATAGCTGGCGCCGTTTTTGGTCAGCACCTTCTCGGCGCCGCCGCGCACCACGTCTTCGGCCAGTTCGGTGAGGCGGGCGCGCGCCTCGCTGATGGGGACGATGTCTGACGTTCGCCAGTTCATGCCCGGTCTCCTTTAACGAATACGTGAACGGAACTGTACACCTTACTCTGACTTGCTCGGTGGCAAGGTGCGATGGACACTGGCCGCAAGCGATGATCGCGGGCCGAGATCGCAGGACACACGCAGCTTGCATATGATACTGTCTGAACTCTCACTTGGGAGAAGCGAGCATGTATACAGCCGACGTTGAACCCGCCAGGATTGCCCAGGTCCTGGGTCTGCGCCGCGGCGTCAAGTCCATGGAACAGCTGGACGGCCGGGTCGGCGCGGGGCTGCCCAAGTCCGCGTTGGGCGCGGTGGCGCGCCATGTGTACGGCAGCTCGCCCGAGGCCGTCGCCTTGATGCACCAGGTCATTCCGGCGGCCACCTATCACCGCCGCGGCGACGAGTTGAAGCCGCAGGAGGGTGAGCGTGTGGAACGCTTGGCGCGGGTCATCGCCACCGCCGAACAGGTGTGGGACAGCGTCGATGACGCACGGGCCTTTCTGTCCACCGGCCACGCCATGCTGGGCGGCAAGCGCCCCATTGAAGTGGCGCTTACAGAATTGGGCGCACGCCGGGTTGAGACGCTGCTCTGGTCGCTCTTCCATGGCGTCGCCGCCTGACGCCAGACGCAAGCGGTCTGCCATCGGGGTGTCGCCAGCGCAGGCCGCGCAGGCTTGGACTGCGTGGCGCATCGCCGACGGGCGCTTCGAGGTGTTCAGCGCCGTCGGCGCGTCGCTGGTGGGTGGCCGATGGAATTCACCAGGCCAAGGCGTCATCTATGGCAGCCGCAGTTTCTCGGGCGCGATGTTGGAATGCCTGGCGCACGCCGGCATCGGGCGCGTGCCGCGCACGCATGTGGTGTTTGTGATTGCCATCGCAGGCACGGTCGCGGTGGAGCGGCACGACGAGCACAGCTTGCCCGCCGGCTGGGACCACGGCGACCTGGTCGTGGCCAGGGCATTTGGCGATGCCTGGATTCGTGAACGCCGCTCGGCCGTGCTGGTGGTGCCCTCGGTGGTGGCGCGCCGCGAAGGCAATGTCGTGATCAACCCGGCGCACCCGGACTTCAAGAAGATTGCGCCAGGCCAGCCAGAACCCGTGCTGTGGGACGCTCGGCTCTTTGCTCGACACTGACCCAGGCGCCGCCGCCACAACCTGGGTGCGTGATTTGCTGTGCACTCCAGGGGCCTGCACCCCGCAAATGCGGTGCCTTGCTGGTGCACATCGCTGGCGCGGATCGTGCATGCTCTGGTGCAATGGTGGCGCACCCGCCACTGCGAAGGAGTCCCGGCATGAGCAGCAACGGCAACGATCTGGTCCCCGTGAAGCCCGGCAACCTTCCCATTGCAAGCATGCGATCGGTCTACCGCATGGGCGATGTCGAAAAGCGGCTGGACAAGCTGCCCGCGCGCGAGCACGAAAACCTGCGTGCCACCTATGAACGCATGATCGAAAAAGGCCCCGAGCGCTTCCAGGTCAAGCCCGGCGGGCTGCCCGCCATGGAGCATTTGTACGACGAGATGCCCAATTTTGGTGAAGTGCTGGACGACGTGCGCCGCCAGCTCGCGCTGTGCCACGACAGCCGCGACGCGCTGGAGATAACGCCCATGTTGCTGCTGGGGCCGCCGGGCATCGGCAAGACGCACTTTGCGCGCGAGATCGCCCAACTGCTAGGCACCGGCCTGGGCTTCATCAGCATGAGCAGCCTCACCGCCGGCTGGGTGCTCAGCGGCGCTTCAAGCCAGTGGAAGGGCGCGCGCCCGGGCAAGGTGTTCGAGACGCTGGTCGACGGCTCGTACGCCAACCCGGTGATGGTGGTCGACGAGATCGACAAGGCCCGCGGCGAGCATGCCTATGACCCGCTGGGCGCGTTGTACAGCTTGCTTGAACACGACACGGCGCGGGCCTTCATCGACGAGTTTGCCGAGGTGCCCATAGACGCCAGCCAGCTCATCTGGGTGGCCACGGCGAATGACGAGCGCGCTATTCCCGAGCCCATCCTCAACCGCATGAACGTCTTCGAGGTCCACGCACCCGACCCGGCCGCGACGCGCACCATTGCGCTGCGCTTGTACAAGAGTCTGCGCGGCGAGCACGACTGGGGCCGGCGCTTCGACGAAGTGCCTTCAGAAGCTGTGTTGGAACGCCTGGCCGGGATGGCGCCGCGCGAGATGCGCCGCGCCTGGATGACGGCCTTTGGCAACGCCAGGCTGGACGGCCGCGCCGCGGTCGAGATGGCCGACTTGCCCTGTGCGGGCGGGCGGCGCTCGGCCATCGGCTTCGTGCAGTAGGCGTTGCCGCTCAGCCCGCTGCCAGCCCCGCCAGCCCCGCCAGCCCCGCCAGCGCCTGCTGCGCCGCCTCGCGGCCCTGGTCCACGATGCGCTGCTTCCACACGTCGGTGTCGGTATAGAACGCGTCGCGAATCTGCTGCTTGAGCGCGCGGCGCTGTTCGACCGGTGCCTCGGGGTGGTTCTCCAGCCACTGGTCGGCGCGCAGTGCGTCGATGACGGTTTGCACCGGCTCGGTGCCGTATTCCAGCGCGATGCCGGTGTACTGGGCTTGCGGGCAGTGCTCGTACACAGCGCCCCAGATCATGCCGGTGATGACGGCCGAGGTGGACGAGCCGTCGTGGATGGACGTGACGTCGGCCCCCCACCACGCGCGGGCGCGGGCCAGGGCGGCTGCGTCGTCGCGGTTGGCGTGGATGCGCTCACCAAAGCCGTTGGGGCCCAGGCCGGTGTGCAGGTCTATCCAGCCCAGCCGCGCGCAGCGACTGCCGTGGTCTTGCAGCACATGTCCCAGGGTCTGGCGGCTCCAGGTGGGGTTGCGGCCACCGTAGAACAGGCCGTCGGGGTGGCTGTATTGGCCGGCCGACACGGCAGTCTGCAGCGCCATGGCGCCGCGCCGGGCGACGAAAGCGGCGATGGCCGCTTGCACGTCGGGTGCTGGCGGCCAGGTGGGCGGCACCAGCAGATGGGCCAGCTCGTCGTAGTCGGCGTTGCTTGGCAGCGGCTGGCTGAAGTCTTGCCAGTTGCGGTTGAGGTCGACGTTTTCGTGCGTGGTGCGCCGCCACCAGGAAAAGCCGTGAGGGTTGAGCGCGTGGATGTACAGCACGGCCGCACCTGCGGCCTGTGCTGCGGTGTGGAAGGCCGGGTCGGCCAGCAGCGCGTTCTGCACACCCGATCCGCAAAAGCCCTCGAGCCCATGGCAGGCGCTGCTGATGAGCAGCACGGCCGCTGCGTCGGCCGGGCCGAAGCGCGCCACGTCCATGGCCAGGGTTTCGCCGTCGCGGCCCAGCAGCGGGTGGGGGTGGGACTGCACGGGCAGGCCGGCAGCCTCTGCGGCGGCCAGGAACTTGCCGCGCGCTTCGTCGTAGCTTTGGGCAAAGTACGCGCTGGTGTTCATCGCGCCGCGCCCAGCCACTCCTCGGCCAGGCGCACCCAGGCGGTGGCGCCCAGGGGAATGAGTTCGTCGTTGAAGTCGTAGCTGGGGTTGTGCAGCATGCACGGGCCCAGGCCGTGGCCACCGTCGCGGTGCACGCCGTCGCCGTTGCCAATGACGAAGTAGCAACCCGGCAGCGCCTGCAAGAAGAAGCTGAAGTCTTCGGCGCCCATCGTCGGCTCGAAGGCATGCACGTTGTCTGCGCCCACCACGCCGCTGAGCACACGCTTGACGAATTCGGTCTCGGCCGCGTGGTTGACGGTGGGCGGGTAGTTGCGTGTGAACTTGAAGTCGCAACTGGCGCCAAAGGCGGCGCAGGTGTGCTCGGCCACCACCTTCATGCGCGCTTCGATCAGGTCCAGGGTCTCGATCGAAAAGGTGCGCACGGTGCCGCGGATCTGGCATGAATCGGGCACCACGTTGATGGCCTCACCACCGTGGATCATGGTCACCGAGATCACGCCCGGGTCCACCGGCTTGCGGTTGCGCGTGATGATGGTCTGGAAGGCCATCACCATCTGGCAGGCCACCGGCATGGGGTCTATGCCCAGGTGCGGCATGGCGGCGTGCGAACCCTTGCCGCGTATGGTGATGTTGAACTCGTTGCTCGACGCCATCATCGCGCCCGGGTTGACGCCAAAGGCCCCCACCTTCATGCCCGGCCAGTTGTGCACGCCGAACATGGCCTGCATGGGGAACTTGTCGAACAGGCCGTCCTTGATCATCTCGCGCGCCCCGCCGCCGCCTTCTTCTGCGGGCTGAAAGACAAGGTACACGGTGCCGTCGAAGTTGCGGTGCTTGGACAGGTGTTTGGCCGCTGCCAGCAGCATGGCGGTGTGGCCGTCGTGGCCGCAGGCGTGCATCTTGCCGGGGTGCTGGCTGGCGTGGGCGAAGGTGTTGTGCTCGGTCATGGGCAGCGCGTCGATGTCAGCGCGCAGGCCCACGGCGCGTGGGTTGCTGCCGTTTTTCACGATGCCCACCACGCCGGTCTTGCCCAAGCCACGGTGGATGGGGATGCCCCAGTCGGTGAGCGCCTTGGCGATGACGTC
>JANOLY010000247.1:0-9277 GCA_031420055.1 Burkholderiales bacterium
TGATGCTACATTGCATCAAATTAGATGAGGATCGAGGCTATGCGGACGACTGTCACTATCGACGACGATCTATACCAGCGGGCTTTAGAGGTCGCTGACCCCGGCATGGACAAGACCGATCTCTTCCGCGAAGCGATGAAGATCTTCGTGCGGGTGCAGGCCGGCAACCGGCTTGCCGCATTGGGGGGCAAGGCGCCGGACATGAAGACCATTCCGCGCCGCCGTGCTGCAGCCGAGCCCTTGCCGTGACAAGGGTTCTGGTCGACACGTCGGTGTGGGTCAGGCACTTTCGCCGCGCTGACCCGGTCCTTCAGTCTCTGGTGTCCACCGACCGGATCCTGGTGCACCCGCTCATCGTGCTGGAGGTGGCGTGCGGCACGCCGCCGTCACCCCGCGATCGGACGCTTCGGGACCTGATGTCGCTGCAGCAGGCGGTGGGCGCGACCCACGGCGAGGCCTTGGCCCTGATCGAGAAGGAACAGCTCCACGACTCGGGCTGCGGCGCAGTGGATGTGATGTTGCTGGCGTCCACCCTCTTGACTGCAACCGCACTGCTGTGGACCGACGACCGCGACCTGAACGCCCTGGCACACAGGCTGGGTGTGGCATTCAGCCCGGTGCATCACTGAAACAGCGGCGCCGAACGAGCCATGCAGCTCCGGGGTCAAGTCTTGCCTTTTGCTAGACACTTGCCCAATCCCTTCCATCAGCAGAGCGGCCGCCGATCTGCTTTCAGTCGCGAAGCCAGGGTCACAAGACTGTCCGGTTTGCGTACCAAGGCCTTGACTTCAATCTGACTTTCGGTCGGGCCAGATCTCGCCGTCAGAGGAAGGGCGCTCAGACCCGCGCGACAGGAAAAGCCAGCCATTGACGCGTTCCCAAAATGGGAACAGAATAGTTCAGTGCGCGTCATTTCAAGACAAAAGCTGGTGCTTTTCTGGCGTCGGCATCCGCCAGCCGAACGGCCTTTACGCGCTTGGTTTGCGGTGGCCAGTGCTGCGAAGTGGAAGACGCCGCAAGACATCAAGGCGGCGTTTGCGAGTGCAAGCTTCGTGGGCAGCAACCGGGTCGTGTTCAACATCAAGGGCAATGATTTCCGCTTGGTGGTTGCTGTGGCCTACGTGATGGGTGCCATGTACATCAAGTTCGTCGGCACCCACGAAGAGTACGACAGCATCAACGTCACAACCGTGGAGCCTGAGCGATGAGCATGACCCGATACCTGATTCGCCCCATCCGCAACCAAGCTGGCTACGAGGCGGCGCTGGCACTTGTTGAGCCTTACTTCGACCACGAACCCGAGGCCGACAGCGAAGCAGGTGCGCATTTCGAAGCGCTGGTTGCCGTGATCGACGCCTACGAGGCCAGGCACTTTCCCATCGCGCCGCCAGACCCTGTTGATGCGATTCACTTCCACCTGGAGCAACAAGGCCTGAGTGCGCGCGACCTGGAAGCCATGATTGGCAGCCGTTCTCGCGTGCATGAAATCCTGAATCGCAAACGCCCCTTGAGCCTGGCGATGGTGCGCCGCCTGCACGCCGGGCTGGGCATTGCGGCCGAAACACTGATTCGGGCGCCCGCCAGAGCGAGCCGCTGAACTGATGCCACCGGCGGCTGTAGCGCTGCGAGACGCGGCGTCCGGGGTCAGGTCTTGCCTTTTGCCTCCCCGCCAGTCAGCACGCAATACGCGGTATCGGCTCTTGCCCCCTCCCCAGGAACAACAGTACCCGACCCGGCCCGAGAGGGTGAAAGCCCTCCGATCATGCTCGCTGATCGCGCCAGCGGACCCTCAGCCTTTGATGTTGATCCCTGCGCTCACCGGGGCATGCCCAGGTGGACCAAGATGGCGTCCTCCACAGCGCGCATGTCAGACTTGGACAGCGCGCCGAGCCGGTTCTTCAAGCGGGCCTTGTCTGCCGCCATGATCTGGTCAGCCATGGCCTTGCCTGGCCTGCCATCGACATCCACCAGGGCTTCCCCCGGGTAGTGACGGCCGACGTTGCTGGTCAAGGGCACCACCACGACCCGCGCAAGGTTCCGGTTGGCCGCGTCGTTGCTGACGATGACGGCGGGGCGCGTCTTGCGCACTTCGCTGCCCACAGCGGGGTCGAACTCGACCCACCAGACCTCAGCGCGCTTCATCGGCCATGTCGCCGGCCACCGCGTTGCACCAATCCATCGCCTCCATCTCACGCGTGCTGTCTTCGGCCATGGCGCGGTAGCCCGCATCCAGGGCGCTGTCCAGTACGTGGGGTCTCAGCAGGTCCTCGATGAACTGGCTGATCCGCCGCTTGCCAATCGACCGGTACAGCCCGTCGTACACATCCTCGTCGATGGTGATCGTGATTCGCTTGTGCATTCGGGCTCCGTCTTGCAAAGTGTGCATAACGCATTATGCGTTATGCGTGTAATCCGAGGCCACGTTTAGCGATTCGGGGTCAGGTCTTGCCTATTGCCCCGGAGGAAATCGAAAGCCCCTAAACAACGATACAGGCGTGCACATGTCCGACCGGGGCACCCGTAGTCACAAGATTGCATGGCTGCGCCCAACCGAACCCCGTGCGAATCACGGGCTCAGCTGTCGCACACAGGGGCATGCCCAGGTGGACCAGGATGGCGTCCTCCACGGCGCGCATGGTCAAGGGCACCACCACGAAATCAGTGCGGTCCGAGGTGAGGTTGTGCCTCTTGCATCACAGGGTCGGCTCCGTGATTGAGCACCATGCACACATGGCCCCAGCGGGTGGGGTTCTCGAACCGCTTGCATCGGCCCGGACGAGCATCTAAAGTACACACAGCAGTGTAAACACATGTCGTTGGAGAACCCGGATGTCAGTCGTCATCAGCCGCGTGTTCATGAATGGCAACAGTCAGGCGGTTCGCATTCCGCAGGAGTTCAGGCTTGACGCCAGCCGGGTTCAGATCAGCCGAAACGACCAGGGCGATCTGGTGATTCGCGCCCTCACGGCGGATCGCGGCACGGCCCTTTTGGAGGCGCTGCGCGCTTTCGACGACGGGCTCGCAGAAGACTTTGCCCAGCGGCTTGCGGAAGACCGCCTGGAACAGGCGCCGCCCCAGGAACGGGAAGCGCTGTGAAGTACCTGCTCGACACCAACACGCTCATTTTCTTCATCAAGAACAAGCCCGCATCGGTGGCGCAGCGCATCAATTCACTGCGCGACGACGATTCGCTTTGCATGTCGTTCGTCACCTATGCCGAATTGCTGAAAGGCGCCGAGCGCAGTACGCGCAAGCCAGAAGTGTTGCGGCGGCTCGAGGGCCTGTCCAGACAAGTACCCGTGCTGTATTCCGAAGGCGTCAGCGTGTGCGAACACTACGCCAAACAGGCTGCCCGCCTGCGGGTGCTGGGCACGCCCATCGGCGGAAACGACCTTTGGATCGCTGCACATGCGCTGGCCGAGTCGGCCACGCTGGTGACGAACAACACGGCGGAGTTCTGCCGCATCGAAGGCTTGACCCTGGAGGACTGGGCGCTGCTGTAGCCCTTGCCCCTACCCCACCACCATCACCTGCCCAGACGCCAGCGCGCTGATGCGGTGCCGGCTGCCCTGGGCGCCGATCTCGGCCATCACGGTGTCCACCTCGCCGGGTTTGATGTGCGTGATGTAGACATCGGCCGGCGCTTGCAGGTGGGCCAGTTCACGCTGCAGCTGGGCCGGGCACAGGTGCTGGCTGATGGTGGCCAGGGCGTGCTCGTCGTCGCCGAACGCGGTTTCGATCACCAGTGCGGCCACCCGCAGTGTGGCCAGACGTTGCCACAGCGCCGGGTTGGGGCCTGTGTCGCCGCTGAAGACCCAGGCGCCTTGCGCGCCCAGCACGGCGTAGCCCACGGCGGGCACCGTGTGGCGGGCCGGCAGCACCTCGATCTGGCGCGCGCCGGCGGGCACCACCTGGCCCACTTGCAGCGGCACCAGGCTCAGCACCGGGTGTTCGGCGCTGGGCAGGCGGGTGAAGTCGGGCCAGATGACGCCGTTGAAGATGTGCTTGCGCAAGGCATCGATGGTGGCGGCCAAGGCATGCACCTGCACGGGCGGGCGATTCTGCGCGCTGCGCTTGCGCGTGACGCTGTCGGCCAGCAGCCCGATGGACAGCACGTGGTCCAGGTGCGAGTGGGTGATGAAAATGTGGTCGACGGCGACCATCTCGTCCAGCGTCAGGTCGCCCACGCCCGTGCCAGCGTCGATGAGCACGTCGGCGTCGACCAGGAACGACGTGGTTCGGCTGCCAGCGGCAATCGACCCGGAACAACCGAGCACACGAATCTGCATTGCGGGGATGCCGGTCAGCGAGTGGGAGTGGCGCCAACGCGCCAGCAGGACCGCGATGGTGGCCGCACAGCGGGCCGATGGCAAGCTGCGGAAAGCGCGATTGCTGTGGCCGGATGCGGGCTGCGGGTCGGACGGGTGGCCAAGTGTGACTCCGGTCACGCCGCGCGCCCGGCGGGCGCCCGACCGGCTAGCGGAAGATGAACTGCATTTGCGTGCCGGCCAGCTCGATCACGTCGCCGTTGCGCAGCGGCACCGAATCCCCGACCAGGGCCACGCCGTTGATGTGGGGCCGCGTCGCGCCTTCCACGTGGGCCAGGTTGTACCCGGTGGGCCGACGTGTGATGCTGGCCACCTGCACGCCGGGCTTGCCGACTGTGGTGACAACCTTGGTCAGCATCACCTCGCGTCCGGCGGCCACGCCGTTCAGGACCTTGATCAAGGCTGTCTGCGTGGCCAGCCCCGGTGCGCTGGCGGCGGGCGCGCCAACCACGGGGTTGCCCGTGAACCCGGGCTGGGGACGTGCTGCGGCCGGTGCCTGGCCGTCAGCCATGGCATTGCCGCCGGGGCGCACGATCATGGTCTTCTCGTAGTCGCTGGACTCGTCGACCAGGTACTTGATCTTGTACTTGCCGATCTCGACCGTGTCGTTGTGGCTGAGCAGCTGCTTCTTGACGGCACGGCCGTTGATGTAGGTGCCGTTGGTGCTGTTGAGATCTTCGATGAAAACGTCGGCGCCCACCATTTGCAGCACGGCGTGCTCGCCGCTGACCGCCAGGTTGTCGATGACGATGTCGTTGTACGGCCTGCGACCGAGCGTGGTCTTGTCCTTGGTGATCTGGACTTCCTTGATCACCACACCATCGAGCGAAACGACCAACTTGCCCATTCATGTCCTCGATCGAACCGTTGCCTGGCAACGGGTGGAGCGCCTTGCGGCGCCGGTTCAGGATGCCAGGTGCGGCCTCAACGCTTGAAGGGCCACCACGAGCCTGCTCGTGCGGCCGTGCTGCCCATTGTCCGCACCAGTACCACCGAGATATTATCCTTTCCCCCTGCGTCATTGGCCGCGGCGACCAAGGCTTGCGTGCAGTCGGGCAAGGAGTCGTGAGCCAGCAACACCTGAAGGATGCGCGTGTCATCGAGCATGTCGGACAGGCCGTCGGAGCACATCAGGTAGAGGTCGCCGGGCAGGATGTCGTGTGGATGGATCTCCAGCAGCACCGTGTCTTCTACGCCCACGGCCCGCGTGACCAGGTTCTTGTTGGCCGAGAACGAGGCCTGTTCAGGGGTGATCAGGCCGGCGTCGATCTGCTCTTGCAGCAGTGAGTGGTCGCGCGTGATCTGCTGAAGCCGGCCCGCGCGCAGCCGGTAGCAGCGCGAATCACCGACGTGCCCAAGCATCAGCCGCTCGTCGCGGAACACCGCCACCACCAAGGTCGTGCCCATGCCGGCGTACTGAGGGTTGGTGTTGGCGGCGTTGAAAATGGCGCGGTTGGCGTTGTCCACGCAGATGTCCATGGCGCGGCGCACTTCGCCGTCGCTGGCCTGGGTGTGGGCCTCGCGCAGCCACCGCCCGAGCTCGGACACGATGAACGAGGTGGCCATCTGGCTGGCGACCTCGCCGGCGTTGTAGCCGCCCATGCCGTCGGCCAGCACGGCCAGCCTGACGCTGGCGTCGGAGGCGACAGAGTCTTCGTTGTTGCTGCGCGCGCGGCCGGGGTCCACCGCGGCATGGAGCTCAATCGTCGTGGGCACTGGGTCGGCGCATTCTTTGGCGTGGAGCGCGATTGTGCATCCGTTCGGCTTGCCCACGGCCTGGCGCGAAGGCCGGGTTCCGTGCAATTGGGCCATCGGTTCAGCCCAAGAAGCGACGCGCGGCGGCGTCCAGCTCTTGCGCCAGCGCAGCCGCGGTATCGGCCCGAGCATCGGGTTGGCGCGACAGCAGCCGGGCCACCAGGCCGGCCACATGGGCCGGCAGGCGCGGGTGCATCTGGCGCAGGTCGGGCGCCGTGGACGATGCCACCTGCCGCAGCAAGGCCCCCATGGTGTCGCCCTCGAAGGGAAGGCGGCCCGACAGCAACTGGAACAGCGTGACACCCAAAGCGTAGAAGTCGGTGCGTGCGTCTGGCACGGCGCCGGCCAGCTGCTCGGGCGCCATGTACCCGGGCGAGCCCAGCAGCAGGCCGGTGCGGGTAGCCTGGGCATCGGCCGTGCGGGCCAGGCCGAAGTCGGCCAGCTTGACGATGTCGTCGGGCCAGTGCACCAGCACGTTGGCCGGCTTGATGTCGCGGTGCACGACGCCCAGGGCGTGGGCGTGGGCCAGGGCCTCGGCCAGCCGTGCGCCCACGCGCAGCACCAGGGCCTCGGGCAGCAGCCGAGCGGGCGCTGTGTAGCGCTGCAGGTCGCTGCCGGGCACCGGCTCCATGGCCAGCCAGCCCGTGGTGCCGTGCACGCCAGCGGCATGCAGGGCCACGATGCCCGGATGCTTCAGGCCCTGGGCCGTGGCGGCATGGCGCAGGAACTGTTTGCGCGCAGCGGCCTGGGCGTCGCCCGCGGCCAGTGGGACGAGCTTCAAGGCCACGGTCTGGCCGCTGACCACATGTTCGGCCAGATGAACCGCGCCATGGTTGCCGCTGCCCAGGAGACGGCCAACCCGGTAGCCGGCGATGCGTGTGCCTGGCGCGACGGCCATGCCCGGCGCCAGGCTCAGGGGGCTGCTGCGGTGCGCCGTTTCAGCGCCATGCCCAGCGCCAGCACGAACAGCGCACCGGCCACACCCGCACCGTAGCGCACCAGGGCAGTCACTGCCGGTTGCACGCCTGCCGCGCCTGCGGCTTCGGTGGGCATGTAGCCCACCAGCGCCGGGTCGGTGACGGCCATGGTGCCGGCGATCCAGCCCAGCAGCATGGCGCCCGCGGTGATGATGGAGGGGAAGCGGTCCATCAGCTTGATGACCAGCTGACTGCCCCAGACGATGATGGGAATGGACACCAGCAGGCCGAAGATGACCAGAGGCATCTTGTGGTCGCCACCGGCGCTCTCGGCAGCGCCAGCAATGGCGATGACGTTGTCCACGCTCATCACCAGGTCGGCCACGATGATGGTCTTGATGGCCGCCGTGAGCTTGTCCGAGGCCTGGATGTCGCCATGCCCGTCGTCGTCAGGGGCCAGCAACCTGACACCAATCCAGACCAGCAAGATGGCCCCGACCAGCTTGAGGTAGGGAATGGCCAGCAGCGCGAGCGCGAAGAAGATCAGGATGACGCGCAAAACGATGGCGCCCACGGTGCCCCACATGATGCCTTTGGCGCGCAGGTCGGGCGGTAGCTTTCGGCAGGCCAGTGCGATAACCACGGCGTTGTCGCCGCCCAGCACGATGTCGATCAAGATGATCTGGCCGACGGCGATCCAGAATTCGGCGTGCATGAATTGGTCCATGGGCGGGGGCGTGGTGTAACGAGTGAAAAGCGTTCGAGTTTAGTGGCCCTGGGGGGCCACTGCCTTGCGGAAACTACAGATGCAGGCCCGGCCCAAATCGGGGCCTGGGCTGCCCGGGCCGCTACACGCCTACAGCAGGCCCTTGAGCAGCCGCGCCATCTCAGACGGGTTGCGTGTGACGGTGAAGCCGCACTCTTCCATGATCGCCAACTTGGCGTCGGCCGTGTCGGCGCCGCCGCTGATGAGCGCGCCGGCATGGCCCATGCGCTTGCCGGCCGGTGCGGTAACGCCGGCGATGAAGCCGACGATGGGCTTTTTCATGTTTAGCTGGCACCAGCGCGCCGCCTCGGCTTCGTCGGGGCCGCCGATCTCGCCGATCATGATGACGGCGTCGGTGTCGGGGTCGTCGTTGAACAAGCGCATCACGTCGATGTGCTTCAGGCCGTTGATGGGGTCGCCGCCTATGCCCACGGCACTGCTCTGGCCCAGGCCGATTTCGGTGAGTTGCGCCACGGCTTCATAGGTCAGCGTGCCGCTGCGGCTGACCACGCCGATGCGGCCCTTGCGGTGGATGTGGCCCGGCATGATGCCGATCTTGATCTCGTCGGGCGTGATCAAGCCCGGGCAGTTGGGGCCCAGCAGCAGCGTCTTCTTGCCGCCGGCGGCTTCCTTCTTCTTCATCTTGTTGCGCACTTCGAGCATGTCCTTGACGGGAATGCCTTCGGTGATGCAGATCGCCAGGTCCAGGTCGGCCTCGACGGCTTCCCAGACGGCCGCGGCGGCGCCGGCCGGTGGCACGTAGATCACGCTGACGGTGGCACCGGTGGCCGCGGCCGCTTCTTTCACGCCGGCGAATATGGGAATGCCCTCGAAGTTTTCGCCCGCCTTCTTGGGGTTCACACCGGCGACAAACGCCGCATGGCCGTTGGCATAGGCCTGGCAGCCCAGGGTGTGGAACTGGCCGGTCTTGCCGGTGATGCCCTGGGTGATGACGCGGGTGTCTTTGTTGATCAGGATGCTCATGTTCGGGTCCTCACTTCACGGCTGCGACAATTTTTGCCGCAGCTTCGGCCATCGTGTCGGCGCTGATGATGGGCAGGCCCGACTCGGCCAGCAGCTTCTTGCCCAGGTCTTCGTTGGTGCCCTTCATGCGCACCACCAGCGGCACGTTCAGGTTCACGGCCTTGCAAGCGGCGATCACGCCCTCGGCGATGGTGTCGCACTTCATGATGCCGCCGAAGATGTTGACCAAGATGCCCTTGACGGCCTTGTTGGCCAGCATGATCTTGAAGGCCTCGGTCACCTTCTCGGCGGTGGCGCCGCCGCCCACGTCCAGGAAGTTGGCCGGCTCGCCACCGAACAGCTTGATGGTGTCCATGGTGGCCATGGCCAGGCCGGCGCCGTTGACCAGGCAGCCGATGTTGCCGTCCAGGCTGATGTAGCTGAGGTCAAACTTGCTGGCCTCGACCTCGGCGGGGTCCTCTTCGTCCAGGTCGCGGTAGGCGACGATGTCGGGGTGGCGGAACAGCGCGTTGGCGTCGAAGTTGAAC
>JANOLY010000248.1:0-5179 GCA_031420055.1 Burkholderiales bacterium
GCGCCGCCGCCCCCGCTAGGGCCCCGGTCCCCGTCGACGTTTTGTAGCATCGGGACATGATCCCGATCATGTGCACCATGGGCCGCTCCGCCTCCATCCGAAGCCGTCGACTCAGTTCGCCGTGATCTTGGCGTTCTTCACCACCCGCGCCCAGCGCTCGATCTCGGCCTTCAGGTAGACGCCGAACTCGGCGCTGCCACGTGCGTTGACGCGGTAGCCCTTCTGCGCTGCCTGCGCGGCGATGTCGGGCGTGTTCATGATGCGCACCAGCTCGCGCGAATAGCGTTCGACCACGGCGTCCGGCGTCTTGGCCGGGGCCATCACGGCGGTCCAGTTTTCGACCACCAGGTCGGGCAGGCCCAGCTCGCGTGCAGTGGGCACCTCGGGCAGGTCGGGGTGGCGCGTGGCGCTGCACAGCGCCAGGGCGCGCAGCTGGCCCGACTTCACGAAGGCCAGCGAGGCCGGCATGTTCGAGAAGCTCAGGTCCACATGGCCGGCGACCAGGTCGGTGATCGACGGCGCGCCGCCCTTGTAGGGCACGTGCAGGATCTTGCTGCCGTTGAGGTCGTTGAAGAGCTCCAGCGTCAGGTGCGGTCCCGAGCCGCTGCCGGCCGAGCTGGCGCTCAAGTCCTTGGTCTTGGAAAGCGCCATCAGCTGCCTGAAGTCCTTGATGGCGCTGGCCGCGGGCACCACCACCAGCATGGCCGAGTCGGCCAGCAGCGCCACCGGGCGCAAGTCCTTGGTCAGGCTGAAAGGCGCGTTCGGGAACAGGCTGACGTTGACCGCGTGCGACTGCGTGATGGCCAGGATCTGGCTGCCATCAGCGACGCCCTTGGCGACATGGTCGGCGCCGGTCTGCGCGTTGGCGCCGCCGCGGTTGTCGATGACGACGGTGGCCTTCCAGTTCTCGGCCAGGCGCTGGCCGACCAGGCGCGCCAGCACATCGGTCAAGCCCCCTGCGACAAAGGGCACCACGACCTTGATGGTGCTGCCGGCGGCAGGAAACTCGGCCTGGGCGGTTTGAGCGAAGACCTTGGTGGCGCTGGCCAGCAGCGCGCCAGCCCCGAGCCCCAGTACAGCGTTGCGGCGTTTCATGTGCGTAGTCCTTGGGCGTGTTGTTTCACTTGCCGCGGCCGGCCAGCATGTCTTCAAAGGCCTTGGTGGCGCGGTCGGCGTTGTCCACCGCGTACACCGGGTCCACCAACTGCACGCGGAAGTTCGCCTGCGGCGGCTGCACTTTGGTGTTGGCAACGTAGAAGTCCAGCCCGGCGAGCATCTTCTGCGTCTCTTCGGACAGCAAGTAGTCGTGGAACAGCAGTGCCGCGGCGCTGCGCGGCGCGCGCCGGGGGATGGAGACCACGAAGGCCTGCGCCACGATGGGGTCGAGCAGGAACCAGTCGATGGGCGCGCCCTTGCTCTTGGCCTTCTCGGGCAGGTCGCGGTAGACGGCCAGAGCCAGCGGTACCTCGCCCGAGATCACCAGGTTGTTCAACAGCGACATGCCCAGCCGCGCCTGCAGGCCGTTCTTCTGCGAGAGTTCATTGAAGAAGCGTGTGCCCTTGTCTTCGCCCATGCTGGCGATGACCGCCAGGTACCACTCGTCGAGCTTGCTCTCCACGCCCAGCTTGCCCTTCCACTTCGGGTCCAGCAGATCGGTCCAGGTCTTGGGCAGGTCTTCCTTGCGCACGAGCTTGGTGTTGTAGGTGGGCACCAGCACGTTCAGCAGCACCGGCGCCCATTCGCGGTGTGCGGGCACGGCATTGGCAATCAGGTCCTTCATGAAGGGCGTGCGCACCGGCTGCAGCAGCTTTTCGCGACGCAGCATCTCGGTCTCGTTGGACGGCATCAGCACCACGTCCACCTCATGGCGGCCGCCCTGCGCTTCCTTCAACACGCGCTGCACCACGTTGGTGGCGCCCGAGCGCCAGACCGTGACCTTGATGCCGTGCTTCTTCTCGAAGCCTTCCACCAGTGCCGGCAGGTCCTGCGGGCGAAAGGCCGTGTACAGGAACAGCTGGCCCTCCTTCTTTGCTGCGGCCAGCACACGCTCGGCGCGGTCCGGGCCTTCGTAGTTCAGCAGGCTGGCGTCCTGGGCCTGGGTCTGGGCCTGGGCGGGGGCGGTGGCCAGGGCAGCGGCCAGGGTCACGGCAGCGGCAACGGCAAAGAGGGCGCCGGACAGGCCGCGTCTTGTGAAGTGGGGGTGCGGGTTCATGTTGGTCTCGTCAATGCGGGCCGGGGCCACGGGGCTCGGTGTCCTTGATCTCGGTGTTCATCGCCACGTCGTTGCGGCGCTGCTGGGCGATCTCTTGGCCCGTGATGAAGTAGTCACCCTTCACCGCGCGCTGCGCCATCTCTTCGTTGCGGGCCGACCAGTCGCCCAGCGAGTAGCCGAACCAGGGTGCTTCGGGCTTGAGCGCCGGCAGGCCGAGTTCTTCCCAGATGGCCTTGGCGTTTTCCATGAACTCGCGCTTGGGCAGCGCGATGGGCGGGAAGTCGTCCTTCAGCGTGGCGTCGATGAGCATGGATGCGTCGACACCGCCGTTGCGCGGACTGCGCGGGCCGTGGCCTTGTTCGCGGTGCTGCAGCATCTGCACGTCGAGCGCGAAGTTGGCGCGGTAGCTCATGGCCCACAGCAGCGCGTCAGCGTTGTCGGGGTCGATGTCCTCGTTCACCGCCAGCACCATCTTGCCTCCCGATCGCAACAGCGCTGCGGCGCCGTACAGCGAGCGCCAGACCTCGGTGGTGGGCATGCTGCGTTTCACCACCACCACCAGCACCTTGCGCAGGTTGGTCAGCGGCTCGTGCATGCTCACCTTCACCACGCCACGGATGCCCAGCGCCTTGGTGAGGTGGTTCAGGAACACCGGCTCCAGCGCCACGCGCTTGATCAGGCTGGATTCACTGGGCGTGACCTGCGAGATGATGGACGTGAGGATGGCCTTTTTGCGCCGCGTGATCGCCGTCACCTCCATGTAGGCGTTGAATTCCTGCAGGTTCACATGCCCGTGCGATTCGCCGAATGGCGCCTCGGGCTCCAGCCATTCGGTGTTGATCCAGCCTTCGATCACGATCTCGGCCTCGGCCGGCACCAGCAGATCGACCGTTATGCACTTGACGACGCGGATGGGAGCACCCGCCAGGCCACCGGCCACGTGCAGTTCGTCCACGTCAATCGGCAGCTTCTGCGCCGAGGTGAAGGCCACGCAGGGCGGGCAGCCCAGGATCACGGCCGCAGCCAGCTTCTCGCCGCGCGCCTTGGCCTTTTCCCAGTGCGCGTAGATGCCGGGCTGGTTTTCCAGCGACGGGTTCATGCCCAGCCGGCGCGGCGCCTTCAGCTGGCCGCGGTAGATGCCCATGTTCTGGATGCCGCTCTCGGGATCCTTGCTGATGTACTGCGACAGCGTGGTGTAGGGCGCGTTGTCCCAGCCCGGCGTGCTGATGGGCAGGGGGATGCCGTCCAGGCCCTGGCCGGGCACGTCGAGCGCGTCGCCGGTGATGACCACTTCCTGGCAGGGCGCGTGCGCGCCACTCACTTCGACGGGCAGCACCGGGTGCGCGATGGCGTGCGTCCAGGTGGCGCCGATGTCGGCCAGCTCGCAGTCCATGCCCACGCTGTAGATCTTGCGGCTGGCGGCCAGAGCACCGACGACGACCGGGATGTCGTAGTGCTTGCCCTTGCTGTCGACCACGTTGGTGAACAGGAAGGCCTTGCGGTCGGGCTCGGCAATGCCGCCGCGGAACTGCCAGCGCACCAGCGGGTGCAGCTCGGTGTCCTTGTTGATCTCGCGGTCCACGGTGACCAGCAGGCCCGCGGCATCCAGCGCGGCCAGGTGCTCGTGCAGGTCGCGGTAGCCGCGTTCGGGCTTGGCGGCCGTGGCGGCCTTGTTCTTGTCGTTCAACGTGTCTCCTCGTGCCCTGTCGTGCAGGGTGGGGTGGCTTCAGCGCAGCGGGATGAAGGTCTCGGTGTGTCGGGGCGCGGGCAAATCGGCGGCCTGCGCTGCGGCTTCGATGGCGGCAACAAGTTCGGCGCCCAGGCCCGCGCCACAGCGGTAGGTCTCCATCCAGGTCTCGACGCCCTGGGCCGCTTCGGGCCGTTGCAGCAGTTCACACACCAGCCCGGGCCATTGCAGCTGCAAAGCGGCCTGGAAGGCGCGCAGGCGCGGCGCCAGGGCGTGGTGCTGCGCGGCGTCGACCTTGAAATAGACGTAGAGCACCGCGCTCGTGCTCATGATTTCTTGCCCAGGCCGGCCCAGCGCTCGACGAGATTCGTCTCGATGTCAAACAGGTCGAGCACACGCCCCACGCTGTGGTTGACAATGTCGTCGATGGTCTTGGGCCGCGCGTAGAAGGCTGGCACCGGCGGCATGACGATGGCGCCGTTGTGGGTGGCTTGCAGCATCGATTGGATGTGGCCGGCGTGCAGCGGTGTTTCGCGCAGCATCAGCACCAGGCGGCGGCGTTCTTTCAGCACCACATCGGCCGCGCGTGTCAGCAGGCTGACGGTGCCGCCCCAGGCAACTTCGGACAGCGTGCGGATGCTGCACGGCGCAATCACCATGCCCATGGTCTTGAACGAGCCCGACGACACCGTGGCGCCGATGTTGCGCACGTGGTGCACCTCGCAGGCCAGGGCCTCGACATCGGCGCAGGTCATGTCAGATTCGGACGCCAGCGTGATGCGCGCCGACTCCGACATCACCAGGTGCGTTTCGATGCCGCTGCCCTGCAGCGCCTGCAGGATGCGGATGCCGTAGATGGCGCCGGAGGCGCCCGACATGCCAACGATGAGCCGGCGCGGGGTGGTGGTGGTGGTGTTCATCTGCCGGATTCTGGCGCCGCGCCGGCCGGTGCGGCGGCAGGTGTGGCGCCAGGTGCGGCGCCAGGTGCGTCAGGCCTGAACTTGCTCTCGGCCTTCACATCGTTGCGCCGCTGCGCCAGGCTGATGGCGCCGTTCTCCAGGTAGCGGCCGGCGGCGGCGCGTGCCGCGGCTTCGTCCCACTGCGGCAGCCAGTCGCCCAGCGAGTAACCGAACCAGGGCGCTTGCGGGCGCAGCGCGGGCAGGCCCAGTTCTTCCCAGATGGCCTTGCTGCGTTCCATGTATTCGCGCTTGGGCAGGGCCAGCGGCGGCATGTCGCCTTTCATGGTGGCGTCCATCAGCAGGGTGCTGTCTTCTTCGCCG
>JANOLY010000249.1:0-4317 GCA_031420055.1 Burkholderiales bacterium
GCGGTTCGGGGGCGCTGGCTGACCCCTGCCCCCCCCACGACCCGCTCACCCCCACACCTCGCCAGGCGCAAACGGTCCTCAGGACCGTTTGCGTCCGGGCTCACTTCACAGGATGGCCGCAATGATCTTCCGCTCGCCGCCGCAGTTCGGGCAGTGTTCCAGGTCGAGATCGAAGACTCGCTTGAGCAGCCGAGCCCAGGCACACACAGTCCAGTGGACAGTGTGTGCCTGGCGAGGGACCGGGCCACTGGCCCCGAGCGGTCTGCAAGGCTGGCCCAACTCAGCCGCACCGGGCGGTGATGCGCGCAGATCGCCTCGCTCTCGGCAGGCGGCGCGCCTTGGGCGGGTGGCTCGGGCTCTTGCGACACCACCAGCGCGCGCAGCTTGGCCGAATTTGTGGAGGACGGCGCCTGCTGGCGGTCGATGAAGCCGGCCGGCGTGTCGTGCCGGGCCCGCTGAGCCAGGCGCGCATCGCCGAGCGTCTGGGCGCGTCGCGCGCGATGGTCAACCGGCTGCTGCAGGACCTGGCGCGCGGTGGCTACATCGAAGTGACGCGCGCGCGCATCGTGCTGCTGAAGAAGCTGCCGCCGCGCTGGTGAGCCCGACGCGCGCCGGGCCGGTGGAACGGGCGCGCCCTACTCTGCCGTGATCCGCGCCGCCGCGATGATGCGCGACCAGCGATCGATCTCGTCGCCCAGGAACTTGCCGAAAGCCTGCGGACCGCGCGCATCGACGCGGAAGCCCTGGCTGCGGGCGCGTTCTTCCACGTCGGGCGCGGCCATGATCTTCAGCACCTCGGCGGCCAGCTTGGCCACCACCGGCTCCGGCGTGCTGGCCGGGGCCATGATGGCCGTCCAGTTTTCAACCAGCAACTGCGGCGCACCGGCTTCGGCCGTGGTGGGCACGTCAGGCAACAGCGGGTGGCGCGTGCTGCTGGCCAGTGCCAGGGCGCGCAGCCGGCCACCCTTCACGTGGGCCACGCTTTCGGGGAAGTTGGAGAAGATCACGTCAAGCTGGCCGCCGATGAGGTCGGTGATGGCCGGCGCGCCGCCCTTGTACGGCACGTGCTGGATGTCGGTCTTGTACAGGTCGTTGAACAGCGCCAGCGTCAGGTGCGGCGGTGTGCCGTTGCCGCTGGAGCCGGCGTTGAGCTTGCCGCCGCGCGCGCGCTCGATCAGGTCCTTGAAGTCCTTGACGGGGCTGGCCGCGGGCACCACCACCAGCATGGGGCTGCCGGCCAGCAAAGCCACCGGGCGCAGGTCTTTCTGGAAGTCGAAACTGGCGCGGCCCTTGAACAAGGTGACGTTGGCCGCATGCGACATGGTGATGGCCAGCAAGGTGTGGCCGTCGCCCGCGGCTTTGGCGACCTCGGCCGCACCGATCTGCGCGCCGCCGCCGGGCTTGTTCTCGATGACGACGTTGGTCTTCCAGCGCTCGCCCAGCTGCTGGCCCACCTGGCGCGCCATCACGTCGGTCAGGCCACCTGGCGGGAAAGGCACCACGTAGCGAATCGTGGCGCCGGGCTTGGGGTAGTCCTGTGCCCAGGCCAGGCCGGGCAGAAGAAGCAAGGGGGCTGTCTTGATGAGGGCGCGGCGTTGCATGGGGTGTCTCCGGTGTTCTGTCAGTCGCCTCGCCATGCGGCGAGCATGGAGTCTGCCACGTCGATTCCCTCAGCCATCGCGCGCTGGCGCAGTGCCTCGCGCCGAGCGCCGGGCAGGCGCACGCCGTCGTCGCTGAGCATCTCGGCTACCAGCACCTCGACCCGGCTGAGGTAGCCCGCGTTGCCCGCCAGCGCGCCGGGGTCGATGACGATGAAGGCCTGGCCGATGCCGGGGCGGTTGCCAACGTCTTCGAAGAAGCTTGAAGCCTCGAAACCGAAGTTCGCACCAATGACGGCTGTGACCAGCAGTTCCACCACCAGCGCCAACATGGCGCCCTTGGGGGAACTGACGGCGCCTATCGGCAGCATGGAGCCGGCCATGCCGGCTTTGGGGTCGGTGGTGGGCTGGCCCGCGGCGTCCAGCGCCCAACCAGGCGGGATGGCGCGGCCTTCCTTGGCCGCCACCATGAGCTTGCCGCGGGCGACTTCGCTCAGGCTCAGGTCGATCATCAGCGCATCCGCGCCCTGGCGCGGGAACACCGCGGCGACCGGGTTGGTGCCGAAGATGGGGTGCTTGCCGCCCGCTGCCGGCATGGCGGCCGGCGAATTGGCCAGGCCCAGGCCGACCATGCCCGCGACAGCAGCTGCACGCAGGTGGTCCACCACCACACCGCAATGGTGGCTGCGCACCACGCCCGCGATTGCAATGCCGTGTTCGCGCGCCGCGGCCACGGCCTCTTGCACGGCCAGTGCACAGGCCGCAAAGGCCAGGCCTTCTTGCGCGTCAATCACCAGCGCGCCGCCCTTGCGCCGCAACACCTGCGGCACGGCAGCGCCGTTGACGCGGCCGTTGCGCAGGTGGGTGGCGTACTGCGCCACGCGGCTCAGGCCGTGTGAGCCCAGGCCTTGGGACTCGGCCAGCACCAGCGCGCGGGCGGTGGCGTCGGCCATGGCGGCATTCGCGCCCGCGGCCTGCAATTGGCGCGACACCAGCGCCTCAACTTCACCCAGCGGGAGTTTCATCGCAGCGCGTCAAGCAATTTGTCGGCGATGAGAAAGCTAACGCGTTCATTCGCCTCGGCCGTCACACCCGCCACGTGGGGCGTTAGCACCAGGTTCGGGCAGCCTTCAAAGTGCGGCGACGCGGGCAGCGGCTCGGCGCCGAAGACGTCGATGGCAGCACCACCCAGGTGGCCGCTGCGCAGCGCCGCGGCCAAGGCCACTTCATCGACGATGCCGCCTCGCGCGGTGTTGATGAGCACGGCGCCGGGCTTCATGCTGGCCAGGCGTGCAGCGTCGAACAGGCCGCGGGTGGAGTCGACCAAGGGCACATGCAGGCTGACCACATCGGCCGAGCGGATGACTTCGTCCAACCCGGCACAACGCACGCCGTGCTCGGCGAATGCCGGGTGGTCGTCGTCCATCATGGCGTCGAAGGCGATCACGTCCATGCCCAGCGCACGCGCCAGGCGGGCGGTGAGCTGGCCGATGGAGCCAAAGCCGATGAGGCCCAGCGTCTTGCCACTCACTTCGCGCCCATTGCTGAGCGCATTGCGTGGCCACTGGCCTGCCGCCACGGCGCTGCTGGCCTGGTAGGCGCCGCGCAACAGCAGCAAGGCGGTGCCGACCACGTACTCGGCCACGCTCAAGGCATTGGCGCCGGTGGCGGGGATGACCTGCATGCCGCGCGCCTGGCAGGCCGGCACGTCGATGTTGTCCAGCCCCACCCCCAGGCGGCCGATGACACGGCACTTCACCAGTGCGGCAAGCAATTCGCCACGCACCTGCGTGCGGTTGCGCACCACCAGCGCTTGGGCGCTGGCCGCCTCGGTGCGCAGCCGCGGTGCGTCATCAACCAGCGCCGGGTCGTACAGCACGCTGTGCACCGCGCGCAGCTGCGCCACGGCGCGTTCGTCCATGAACTCGGTGATGACGATGCGGCTCATGTGAGCCCCTCGTCCGGCGGGTACATGGGACGGTCCTTCGGGGGGACTGCGGGCCGGCTTGGGGCGGCCCGGCGCTCGGCCCGCGCACTCATGCCGACTCGTACAACCGTGTCATCACGAACTCGCGGTGGCCCAGCGCCTCGGCCGCGGTGAGCCGGCCATTGGCGGTGCGCAACATGTTCTCAAGCAACATGTCGCCCGCCTGGTCGAGCGTGATGTCGCGTTGCAGCAGGCCCGACGAATCGACGTCGATGTGCTCGCTCATCAAGCGCACCGTGCGCGGGTTGGCGCAGATCTTGATGACGGGCAGGATGGGGTTGCCGATGACGTTGCCCTGGCCCGTGGGGAAAAAATGCACCACGTAGCCGCTGGCCGCGCACAGTGTGACCATCTCGGCCGCGGCCAACGAGCTGTCCATGAACCACAGCCCCGGGTGCGTGGGCATCTGTGCCTTGTCGATGACGCCGTCGACCGTGCATTTCTTGCCGATCTTCTGGATGTTGCCCAGCGCTTTTTCTTCGATGGTGGTCAGGCCACCCGCGATGTTGCCCTTGGTGGGCTGGCTGTCGGACAGGTCGCTGGTCTTGTGGCGGTTGATCACGTCCTGGTAGCGGTTGAACATGAACATGAACTGCTCGCGCACGGCGTCGGTGGCGCAGCGCGCGGCCACGATCTGCTCGCCGCCGGTGAGTTCGGTGGTCTCGCCAAAGCACAGCGTGCTGCCCAGCGCATGCAGCTTGTCGAAGGCATCGCCCACCGTGGGGTTGGCGC